>CANRCH010000096.1 GCA_947629065.1 uncultured Aliarcobacter sp. | reverse complement strand
TAATTCATACATCTTTTATCCTAGAACTTTGCTCTAAGTCCTGTAAAATAGTATGTTCCAACATTTACATCTACATTTGTATCGACTTTTCTATTGAAAATATTATCAACTCCACCATATAGTGTAAAGTTTTTATTAATATCATAAGAAAGCCCTAAATCAACTAAAGTATAAGCATCTACTTTATCTCTATTTTGATTATCTTCATACTGTCTTCCAATATATCTTATATTTGTATTTATACTTAAGGGGTCTATTATTTTGTAGTTTAGATTTAATGCCATAGTTAAATTTGGAGTATATGAAAGTTCTTTATTTGTACTTTTATCCTCTGTATCAAGATATGTAAGATTAAACCCTGCATCAAAGCTATTATTAAATTTATAATCTAAATTTAGTTCAACTCCATTTATATTTACTTTATCTAAATTTTCAGATGTATAGTACTTCATAGCACCTGCTCCATAAGATACATTATCTATCTTATCTTTTATCATAGTTCTAAATAATACTAATTCAGAGTTAAAATCTCCAAAATTATTTGCTAAAGCTAATTCAAAAGTATCACTCTTTTCAGGTTTTAAATCATATGCAGTAGTTTTAAAATTATTTATAACCTCAGCTCCATATCTTTTACCATCTTTAAAAAGTGGTGCAGTTACATAAAGTTCTGCAATATCAGGGGCTCTGTATCCACTTGCATAATTTGCTCTAATTCTTGTATTATCTCCTAGCTTTTGAACAACTCCAGCTTGGAAAGTTACTTTTGAATCTGCATTTGAAATATCATCATATCTAGCACCTATTGTTGCATTTAAACTAGGCGTAAACTCTATTTCATCTTGTAGATATACAGATTTGTACTCTACATTTTTTCTTATAAACTCTTCAGAAGTAGGAGTTGGATTAATTGCTGCACTATCTCTTGTCTCTTTTCTATAATCAAGTCCAAAAGTAAGTAGATTTGCATCATTTAAAGCATAAGTTGTAACAGACTCAATATTATCTATTTTTACATTTGCACTAAATTTTTTGCTTACAGGTCCTGCAAAATTTAGTGGTGATGTCTCATTTCTTTTTTTATAATATGATTCATAAAATCTAAGATTTGTACTTAAATCATCGTTAAAATTGTACTTTGCAAAAATTGAGTAATCAACTCTATTATTATCATCTTTTGAAAATACAGGTGTATTTTGAACCATTCCCATTAAACCAGTTCCTTGAGAGCTACCTAAATATTCACCTTTTCTATCTTCTTTAAAATAGTTAATTTCAGCTCCCAAAGAAAAATTATCTGTTATATTTTTCTCTAAAGATGCTCCAACACTATTTACAGTTGATTCATCTCCATAAGTAACTCCGAAAACTCCTGTTTTTCCACTTTGTGGATTCATCATAGCTGGAATTGTAGCTCCTGTTTGCGGATTTATTACATTTTGTGTATATGATTTATTAATTTTATATGCAGATGTATCAATAGTTGAAGCATAAATTTTATATTTATACCCATCTACATTTCCCATAGTTGAGAAGTTTGCATTTTTTTGTCTAGCTTTACTATAAGCATTTGAACCATATTTTAAATCTAAAGTTGTCTGATATGAGTCTATATCTTTTTTTGTAATAATATTTATAACTCCACCAATAGCATCTGAACCATAAAGTGTACTCATAGAACCTTTTACAATCTCAATTCTATCAATCATTGAAGCTGGAATTCTACTCATCTCATAAGGGCTTTCTGTTTCACCACTTAATCTTTTTCCATCAAGTAAAATCAAAGTTCCATTTGCCCCAACTCCTCTTATAGAAATTGCTCCTTTAGATAATGCACTTGCGTGTGGAAATCTTCCAAACTGTGAGTTAATAGATGGAACTTTATCTAATACATCTTTTAATGTAGTTGCAGATATTTTTTCTATATCCTCTTTTGTAATTACTACAACACTAGCACTTACTCCATCAATACTTTTTTCAGTTTTAGTTGCAGTTGTTACATAAATCTCATCTAATTTTGTATCGTTTGCATTTAAGCTATTAATTGCCATAAATGTAACTAAACTAGAGATAAATAATCTTTTATTCAAGGCTATTTCCTTTTTTTGAAATGATAATGAAAATCATAATATAAATTTACTTAAATAAGATTGACTAATATCAATACTATTAATTAATATTATTTTAAAGCAATTATTTATATTTTGTTAATTTAAATGGAGAAAATATTTGATATAATCTCGAATTTTATTTATAAAAATAATAATTGTAATTTAAATTCACAAAACAGGATTAAAAACTTAAATGACACTACTTTTCTTATATCTATTTTTAGCACTATTTTTTTCATCGCTTTGCTCTATTTTAGAATCTACCGTTTTATCTTCAACCCCTTCATATATAAAATGTTTGGATAAAGACAAATATAGTCAAAAAAGTATTGATTTGGTAAAAGAGATGAAAGGTGATATTGATAAGTCAATTTCTGCAATTTTAACTCTAAATACTTTTGCACACACAATGGGTGCTGCTGGAGTTGGGGCTCAAGCTGCTATTGTATTTGGTGCAAAATGGCAAGGTGTTGTAGCTTTCATTCTTACACTTCTGATTTTATATATAACTGAAATCTATCCTAAAACTTATGCAGCTATTTATTGGAAAAGATTTTTAGTTCCAACAGCATATATAATCTCATTCTTAATCAAAGTTACTTATCCATTTATTTGGTTTGGAACAAAAATAACAAACTACATTCAAAAAAATAAAAAAGATGAAGCAAACTTCTCAAAAGATGAGATTATGGCTCTTGTAAACTTAAGCGAAATAGAAGGAAGCATTCAAGCAAAAGAGAGTGATTATATTGAAAACTTATTCAAGCTAAAAAGTATAAAAACAAAAGATATTATGACTCCAAGAAGTGTGGTTTTTGCACTAGATTTAAAATCTACAATAAAAGATGTAGTAGACAATGAAAAAATCTATGTTCACTCAAGAATACCTGTTTTTGATGGAACGATTGATAATATTGTAGGAGTTGCTTTTAATCAAACTGTTTTAGAACAAAGAGTTAAAAAGAATAAAAATAAAACTTTAGAAGATATTATGGTGCCTGTTCATATGGTTTCAGAAAATTTATCTGTTTCAGTTTTAATAGACTCTTTTTTAAGAAGAAAAACTCACCTTTTTATAGTAAAAGACTCTTATGGACAAACAAGCGGTGTTGTAACTCTTGAGGATGCACTTGAAACTCTTTTGGGAGTTGAGATTGTAGATGAGATGGATGAAATTGAAGATATGCAAAAATTTGCAAAAGATAAAAGCAAATTAAATAAATTTTTAACCTAAATAAGGAAAAGTATGCAAACCAAAAAAAAAGAGATAAATTTTTCTAGTGCATTTTATTTTTTTGCTTTTATGTTTTTAGTAATATACTCTTTTAATAGCTTAAGTAGTATTTTAACTCCTATTGCTATTGCTTTTTTTATATGGTTTTTAATAAATGGATTATCAAATGAGATAAAAAATATTCCATATATAAATAAAAAAATTTTAGATTTTATCTCAACTCCTCTATCTGTAATTATTATAATTTACTCAATTTTTAAAATAGGAACTTTTGTTACTTCAAGTATGATGGAGTTAGGCTCTGTTGTTTCTCAACTTGATTCAAAGATAAATATTGTAATTGATAAAATCACAACTCTTACTTCAATAGATATAAAAGAACCTTTACAAAGATTTTTTCAAGAATTTAATATGGCAAATTTATTAAATAGAATTTTTATAGCTTTTAGTTCAATTATTAGTAATATTATGCAGATATTTTTGTATGTTCTTTTTTTGCTAATTGACCAAAGATTTTTTAATATGAAACTAAATGCACTATTTAAATCACAAGAAAATAGAATAAAAGCAAAAACTATTCTAGCATCTATTTCAAAAGGTGTAAGAACATATATTTTAATTACTACAACTGTTAGTTTAGCAACAGGATTTTTGACATTTTTGATTTGTCAATATTTTGATTTAGAGGGTGCTGTTTTATGGGGATTTATTGCATTTATACTAAATTTTATTCCAACTATTGGAACTATAATTGCTATTTTAATTCCAACTGTTTTTGCTTTAATTCAACTAACAGATTTTAGTGCAATTTTATCTTTATTCTTAGCTTTATGTGCCATTCAGTTTGTAATAGGAAATGTAATCTATCCGAAACTTATGGGAAATAGTCTAAATATCTCTCAATTTGTTGTTATCTTATCACTTATTGTTTGGGGTGCTATGTGGGGAACTTTAGGTATGTTTTTAGCTATTCCTATGATGATGATTCTGCTTATAATATTATCTCAATTTGAAAGTACGAAAAATTTAGCAATATTAATATCTGAAGATGGAAATATTCTAAGAAATAATAATAAAAGCTAGAGTAAAATCTAGCTTTTTATTCTAAATAAAATCCACTATCTGGAAGTTTTCCACCTATTAATTTTGCATCATTCTCTTTTAATACTTCAAAGAAAAACTCTAAATCTTTTTTACTATTCTCTGCACTAATATTTTTTAAAATTACATGAGGAATTGAATCAGCTAAACCGTTTTCTTCAAGCATTGGTAAAGTTTTAATAACCAATTTACTAGCATCACTTGGATTTGATTTATACCACTCTAATGCTTTTTCGTACTCACTTAAAAATCTATCTATTAAATCTTTTTTACTCATATCTACAATTGCAATTCCTGCTTGTGGAATTTGTGCATCTGTATTAAAAACTCTTCCCCACTCATCTTGTAAACTAGCACTTCTATATAAATCTGGTGCAATTAATTTTATAGGAAAAGATCCTGTTTTTCGCAATGCAATAGAAGTTGCAGGTTCTGCTAAAAGTGCATGATCTGCTCTTCTTAAAATTAGCATTTGCATAGCATCAACTGGAGTTGCAAGATATTGCAGAGTAAAATCTTTTTTAATATCAAGTCCAGCTTTTTTTATAAGTGCTTGTAAAACAATATCTGGCATATCAGCCCTAAACGGTACAACTATTGTTTTTCCTTTAAAATCCTCAATAGTTTTTAAATCTTTATCACGGCTTACAAGTTGTAAAATTCCCCAAGTTGCAACATTTATTAGCTTTATATCTACTTTTTTATTATATAAATTTGCTGCAACATTTGTTGGAAGTGCTATAAAATCTACCTTTTTTTTTAAAACCAAAGCTCTTAATTCATCTGGATTATTCCAAAGTTTAAACTCTATTTTTTTTCCTAAATCTTTAAAAACATCATCTTCAATCATTTTGAAAAATGGGTGTGATACAGTTGCTATTGGACCAGCAACTACTATTTTATTTTCATCTTTTGCAAACAAAAAACTACTTATTGCTAAAATCAGAACTACTATTTTCATCATATATTTTTCCTTTTTATTTTATCTATTATTTTTTTAGCCTTTTAATCCGTCAAATCTAGGTGCTAGTAAATATGGGAAATATTGCTTCATATATATTATAAATGGAATTGCCCATAAAATACTAGAAACTATATAAGCCAAAATTGTAAACTCTTCATAATATGGGATAAAAGCTCTTATAAATGTTGAAGCTAACATCAAAATAATTCCTAAATTCAAAAGCCAATTTGTAAAAAGATGTCTTCCTGTATGAATTGTTGAAACTATTATCATAACCACATAAAATACAAGCCCAAAAGTTCCTGTTGTTAAAAAGTGCCTAAAGTGATTTAAACCATCTAGCTCCATAATTCTTGCATATCCTATAAAGAAAAATCCAAGGGCCGTAATTAAAATCACACTTATTAAATATAGTACAAATGGTTTAAATATTATTACACTATCTTTAAGTTTAAAGTCGTTTAAAGTTCCTAAAATTGCTGCTGCTACGGCAAAAGAAATATATGATAAAGTTGAGTTTGTAGGGTAAAAAAACTCTATAAAACTATATAGTAGCAAAGAAAATATAGATAAATTGTATCTAAAACTTCTTGCAAAAAAAGTCTCATCTATATTTTCATCTTCTAAAAGTTCATTAATACTTTCCATTGAAACTCTTCTAAAAGCAAGTAGCATTAAAACCAAAAAAAGTCCCAAAGCTAGAAGTAAAACTCTAAATGAATCAAACTCTACAAGATTTGTAACACTTAGGAAAAATAGCACTTGAACAGCTACAATTGAAAGCATAGAGTATGCTAGTGATACATGCTTTTTATTTCTATCTTTAAAAACTGGAACTGCTGCAATAAAAGTTATATATAGCGTTAAAGAGATATTTATAATGGCAACTAAATAGACTCCTAAAAAATCAATAAACCAAAAACCAACTCTTCCAGCTACCCAAAGTGCTACAATATAGGCTAATTGTCTTCCAACAATTGGAACAACTCCTGGGAAAAGCTCTGGAAGACCTGTAAGAAAAAATGCAATAATCATAGCACTTCCAGCACCAAAAATCATCTCATATATATGCCAATTTAGTAAATTTTCTATTGGCATATTTATATATCCAGCAAATACAAAACTCCATAAAATTATACTAATAACCAAATATGGAGCTTGTAGTAAAAATACTGCTCTAAATCCATAAGCTAAATATATAGGAAATTCCCCTTCTGGGTAGTGCTCATAGTGCTTTGAT
>CANRCH010000095.1 GCA_947629065.1 uncultured Aliarcobacter sp. | reverse complement strand
CAGCCATCTTTTTATCCTCTTTTAGTATTTAGAAATTTTAACATTTCTATGTCCTAAAAACTATAGCCAGATCAGTTGCATCTCCATCTCTATCATTAAAAGTACCTCTAAATGCTCCATCATCAGTAGCCTCTTCTTCTCCTGCTTCTGTTTCATCTTGAGTTTTATCACCTGATGCTGTTTCAAAATTAGTTACATCATCTTGGCTTGAATTAGCCAATAAAAAATCTTCTAAATTTGTATTTATACTATTTGTAATAGTTATTAATTCACCACTTTCTAACTCAAGGTTTAATTTTGATTCTTCAGTGTTTGTTGTTGCACTTTCTATTTGTACATCTTTTGGTAAAGTATCACCAATATTAATTTTAACTAATTGTCCATCTACTTTTGAAAAAAAACTTCCATTTTCTACAGATATTACTTTAATTGTACTCATTTTATTTCCTTTAAGATTATTTAAGTTCCAACTATTTAGCTAATTATAGTTGCTGACATATAGCCTTATAAATTATCTTATTTATCACAATAAAATTCAATTGTATAGTACCCCAAGGGGTACCATCAAGTAATGTTAGTAGTTATTTTAAGTAGTTAAAATATTATGTATGTAGATTTATTATCCCATAGGATATAAAATATTTTTTTGAATTTCTTCTATTTTTTCCATAGTTTGGCTATTTAGTTTATAATCAATTGCTTCAAAACTCTCTTTTAACTGCTCTTGTTTTCTAGCTCCAATTATAGTTGATGCTACAAAATCAAACTCTTTTGAATAAGCAACAGCTAAAGTAACAGGCGAAATTCCAAGCTCTTTTGCCAAACTCAAATACTCTTTTGTAGCTTCAAGAGTTTTAGGATTTACAAATCTATGTGCCATTGCTTGAACTCTTTTATTACTATTTTTTAAATATATTGCAAATCGTACATCTGAAGATACGAAATCATTATTATACTTTCCACTTAAAACTCCACCAGCAATTGGGGAATATGGAAGAAGTGAGATTTTTTCATTTCTACAAACAGTAGCTAATTCATCATGAAATCGTGGGTTTAATAGTGAGAAATTATTTTGAATAGATTCAAATCTTGCAAGGTTTTTATTTTTGCTTATTTCATTTGCTTTTGTTAGTCCATAAGCACTATCGTTTGAAGTTCCTAAATATCGCACCTTTCCTTCACGAACTAAATCATCAAAAGCTTTTAAACTCTCTTCAATAGGCACAATTGTATCTGGCCAATGCATTTGATATAAATCTATATAATCAGTTTCAAGTCGTTTTAAACTCCCTTCAACTGCTCTTTTTATATGAAAACTATCAATTGCTGTAAGTCCGTGCCTAACAGGTGGTACAAACCATCCACTTGCAGCTCCAGCTATTTTTGTAGCTAGAATAATGCTATCTCTTGGTTTTGTTTTTAGCCATTTTGCTACTATTTTTTCAGTTAAACCAACAGTCTCTTTTTTGGGACTTACTGGATAGAGTTCAGCTGTATCGTAAAAGTTTATTCCTCTATCATAAGCAGCATCTAAAATAGCAAATGCCTCTTTTTCATCTGTGGTACTTCCAAAAGTCATAGTTCCCATACATAGACTACTTACTCTTAAACCACTTTTTCCTATATATCTAAATTCCATAAAAAGCCTTTTATATTTTTAATTTTATATTTAAGGCTTTATTATATCGATATATTTTTAAGGAAATTTTAGCTTTTTATTCCATTATACAGATCTCTTTTTTCATCATATGAGAAATTGTTTTAATAGCAACTATTAAAACAACAATAGATGTAATTAGTGCTAAAACATATGAAAGATACTCAAATAAAGAGTTTTGTGTTAAATCATACATTAAAATAGAACTCAATGTAACAGCAGCCAAAGGAAAAGTAAATGCCCACCAAGAGATAAAAAATGCAATTTTTAAAAACTTTTTATACATTACAAAAACTAAAATTGTAAAAAATATTCCAAGATTAAAAAGCATTTGTGCGAAAAAATCAAGTTCACCTGTTAATCTAATATATGATAAAAACCCAATAGCAGGTGGTGCAATCAGTATAAATAGTGTTGGCATAAATTTTGGTGCAAATGGATTATGAAATATAATTCTATTTAAAATAATTGCAAACAGAACTATCCAAAAAAACATTCCTATTGAAAAATAAAAGTATAAAAATTGATTATCAATAAATCCAACTCCAGCAATTGGCACAATTAAATTTCCAACAATAGGAATAAACCAAGCTGGGTTTGAGTGCATTATCTCTAAATTATTATTTATCCAAAATTTAACTGTATAAAATGTGAAAAATGTATGAAATCCCATACCAAAAAAGAAAAATAGTTTTGAAACCTCTAAGTTGTAGCCGTGAAATGCACCTGCAATTATTAGCATCGATATTGAAAAAGCTGCAAAAAAGTTTACTCTAATTGGATGAGTCATCTCAGCTTTTACTTCATTTGAATATTTTATTATTTTTGCTAAATATGTCAAAGTTGCCAAAGTAAATACAATAACCGTAATACTTAAAAGTGTAGTTCCAATAAATTGTGGAAAACCTATAACAATATTTAATCTTTCAAAAACCAAAGTTAATCCACCAAGCCCCATAACTGTGGCAAACATCATAATCGGGAAAAATTGCAACCTATTTGAAGGAATTGCTTTTATCTGTTCTTGCATTATAAAATCCTATTAGATATAATTTTTTAAATTTAAGAGGAGTTAGTTTGAGTAAAAACAAAGATATAGTAGATTTAATGAGTGAAAATTTAATGTTTGAGGAGAGAGAACAAACAATTAAACTTCTTAAGTTTAATAAATCTACTATGAACTTGGATATTGCTATTTTTGAAAAAGGTGAATTTATCAAAAATAGTAAAATGGTTTTTGCTCATTTGCCAAAAAAATTTAAGGCAAAACTAAATCCTAAGTCGAAATTATAGCTATTGTAGATTAAAATTTGTTTATATCTTTATAAGTTTTACTTATGTTTGATTTATAATTATATTTTATAGGAGTTTTTATGAAAGAGTTAATACTAATAAGACATGCAAAATCATCTTGGAAAGATAGTTCTTTAGATGATTTTGATAGACCTTTAAATAAAAGAGGAAAAGAAAATGCGCCTTTTATGGCAAAAAGATTAAAAGAGAAAGGCTTAAATCCTGATTTAATAATATCTTCACCATCACTTAGAACAAAACTAACTTTAGAATATTTTTTAAAAGAGTTTAAATATAAAAAAGATGTAGTTTTTGAAAACTCAATTTATGAAGCACCTTATGAAAATCTTTTAAATGTTATAAAAAATGTTCCAAATAGTGTAAATCAACTATTTTTTATAGGTCATAATCCTGGATTAAATGATTTAAGTGATTTTTTACTAGGAGAATTTTATGAAAATATTCCTACAAGTGGTGTTTTAAAAATAGTTTTTTATACAGATTCATGGAAAGAGATTTCTAAAAATAACTCTAAATTAGAGTTTTTTGAGTATCCTAAAATGTTTTAATTAAAGTTTTTTTAAGAGGAGTAGTTTTACTCTCCTCTTAATTCAGCTATTCTTGCATCAATTAGCTCTAATGTTCTTTCTTGAGTTTTATATGAAATTTCAGGTAAATTTCCACCAAACATTTTGTTTGCTTCATCAAAACCTCTTACAATTCCTTCTCTTCCTTTTTCAAGTTTACTTATATCATCCCCTGAAAAAGCAAAAACGAAATCTGCAACTCTATTTGAAGTCTGTTTTATTCCGAAAAACCCATCATCACTTACAAGCTCTTTTGCTTCATCTTGTGTTAAATCTAAAATAGGTTTGCCCTCATATCCTATATTTTTAAGACTCATTCCACTTAAAGTCTCTTTTCCAGCTAAAAAATCTAAAACCTCAGCTTGATTACCTGTAAGTCCTGATTGTCCAAAAATATTTCCTTTTGTCATATCAGCTGCATTCATCTCAAACAAAATATATTGTGCATTCATAGATAGTGCAACTTTTGCAGCAGAGTTATTTATAACCTCTTCTATTGAATCACTGTTTGCTATTTCTTGTTTGTTTTCTTTATTTACTTTTGTATTTTGCTGATACATATTTAAAGCTTGACTCATTTGACCTTGAATTTGCATGGTAGCTCCTTTGTATTAATTAAATATTATACATTTCTTAAAATTAAATTAAACTTAGTTCTTTATATTTTGCTTTTTTATATTGTTAAGATTTCCCTTACCTTTTTTTTATATAATTTCAGAAATTTTTTAAGGAAAAAATATGAGTTATGATGTATTAATTATTGGTGCTGGGGCTGCTGGATATGGAGCTGCTTTAACACTTGCAAGTGCAAATGATAAGTTTGATTGGGCAAAAGATAAAAAATATCTAATACTTGATAGTAATAAAAGTGATTTAAATGCTGGAAGATATATAAATGTAGCTGGAATTGAAGCAATAAATGGCGTTGATTTAATAAATAATCTAAAAAATCAACTAAAAATATACCCTGCTTGTACACAAAAAGATGAAAAAGTTTTAAGTATAAAAAGAGTTGAAAATGGTTTTACAGTATTTGGTGAAAATCAAAACTATGAAGCAAAAATCATAATCCTAGCTACAGGAATGCATAGTTTTGAGATTGATTTTTCTGAAGTTGAAGTAATAGAAAATATCTTCGCTCCAAAACCAAATAAAATAATGTTAAAAAATGAAAATAATCTTGTAACAAATGGTGTTTATGTAGCTGGACTTGCTAGTGGAGTTCCTTCTATGTTTGCATGTGCTAGTGGTGATGGAACAAAAGTTGCTTGTGATATTTTAAAATCTTGGTGTGGAAAAGTTGCTATTGTTCACGATGTGAAGATTTAATCCAGATTTTTATTTGAGTAGAAATTTATTTTTATTCAAATAAATACTAAAAGCCAGATATAACCCATTTTTTGCTATTATATTTACTTATTTTTTTAAAGGTTTTTTATTTATGGCATTAATAGACTTACAAAATATCTCAAAACAGTATGACACAAAAGTTATTTTAAAAGATGCAAACTTTACACTTCTTGAAGGGCAAAGAGTTGCAGTAATTGGACAAAACGGTCAAGGTAAATCAACACTTTTTAAAATCATTATGAACCAAACAGAAGCTGATAGCGGTGAAATGTCTATTGATAGAAGTATCAAAATAGAGATGCTAGACCAGCAACCAAAATTTGAAGCAAATTTAAATGTAAGAGATGCTATTGAAAATCAACTTGTTGAGCTAAAAGAGGCAAAAACAAAGTACGAAGATATTACAAATAGATTAGTAACTGAGTATGAAAATGAGGATTTATTAAGAACTCAAAGTGAGTTAGCAACTTTTATCGATTTTCATAATGCTTGGGATTTAGACAATATGATTGAAAGAGTCTTGGTTGAATTCCAACTAAAAGAGTATGAGTTTAAAGATGTAAATCTCTTAAGTGGAGGAGAGCAAAGACGAGTTAGTTTGGCTGGTTTAATTCTTAAAAAACCAGATGTTTTACTCTTAGATGAGCCTACAAACCACCTAGATGTTTATATGGTTGAGTTTTTAGAAGAGTTACTTTTAAAAAACAATTTCACCCTACTTTTTATCTCTCACGATAGATATTTTATTGATAATATTGCAACAAATGTGATTGAAGTTGATGGTGGAGAATTAAGAAGATTTAATGGTGGATACTCTATGTATTTAGAGCAAAAAGCACAAATATTATCAAATATGCAAAAAGAGCATGACAATCTCTTGCGACTTGTAAAACAAGAAGCACACTGGATGCAACACGGAGTAACTGCTAGAAGAAAAAGAAATGAAAGAAGAAAAGCAGAGTATTTTGAACTAAAGAAAAAAGCAAAAACTAATCCAGCAGCTATTAAAAAAATGAGTTTAGAGCTTCAAAGAGAGCAAAAATCATTTAATAGTGAAGAGAAACAACAAAATAGAAAAAAAATGCTTTATGAACTTGATAATATTTATAAATCTTTAGGAGATAAGCATTTAATCAAAGATTTTACAAGTAGAATTTTGCAAAAAGATACAATTGCAATAGTTGGACCAAATGGAAGTGGAAAATCAACACTTCTAAAAATCTTTATGGAAAAACTAAAAATAGATAAAGGTAGTTTCAAAAAAGGTGATTTTGAGATAGGTTACTTTGATCAACATCGTGAAATGCTTGATGATGACAAAACTATTATGGAGATTTTCTGTCCAAATGGTGGAGATAGAGTTGTACTTGATGATGGAAGAAATATGCATGTATATGGATATTTAAAAAACTTTTTGTTTCCAAAAGAGTATTTAGATAAAAAAGTTGGAGTTTTAAGTGGTGGAGAGAAAAATAGAGTTGCACTTGCACTTCTATTTACAAAAAGAGTTGATTGTATGATACTTGATGAACCTACAAATGATTTAGATATTCATACAATTAATATTCTTGAAGAGTATTTAGAGAACTTTCAAGGTGCTTTAATTTTCGTTTCACACGATAGATATTTTGTAGATAAAATTGCAAAAAAACTTTTTGTATTTAAAGGTGATGGAACAATACAAGAGAGTTTTCAACCATATAGTGAATATTTAGAGATTGAAAAAGAGCTAAAAGAGCTTGATAATCTGGAGTTTGAAATTGAAAAAGAGAAAAACAGTCAAACTATAATAAAAGAGCCAAAAAAACAGACAAAACTATCTTTTAATGAACAAAGAGATTATGATAAATTACCAGATGAGATTGATAAACTTGAAATTGAAATTGAAGAGATAAACTCTTGTTT
>CANRCH010000094.1 GCA_947629065.1 uncultured Aliarcobacter sp. | reverse complement strand
ATTGATGAGTTTATTGTTAGCTCAAAAGATGGGGCAAAAGAGTTTAGAGAGTATTTAGATAAAAAAAGTATATAAATTGGCATTAAAGTAGTACCAAAAATTTTAAATTCTATTAAAATTTTAAAAAAAGAGGAGTAAATATGCCTACATCATCTTGTGTAAAGTGTCAAACTTTACCAATAATAAAAGATAAAGAATCTAGTCTTATTTTTGGTTTTGAGGTTGTTGAGTTGTCTAAAAAATTTAGAGATTTTTTAGATGACAGCGGTATTAATTATTTAAAAGAGGATAGTTTGACAGTTGTTGTTAAAACCTCTTCTTTTATTGATTTTTTAAGTAATCTTCTTTCAAAAAATATTTTTAAAAAACATGAAAGAGAAGCTATTTATATTCTTAGTTTAAGCGAAAATGAAAAGCTGGATTACTCAAAAATTAGAGATGTAAAGAGTTTGGAAAAGTACAAAAATTTAATTTCAGCTCAAGAGTTATCATCTTTACTCTCAAAAGGTGGTTTAACAGCACATTTTCAACCAATTTTAGATGTAAAAACTAATACAATTTATGGTTATGAAACTCTTGCAAGAGGTGTAAATGAAGATGGAACATTAGTCTATCCAGATAAACTTTTTACTTGGGCAAAAGATGGAGATATGCTTTTTTATTTAGATAGAGCTTGTAGAGAGAGTTCACTAAAAACTGCTGCTATTAAAAATATTAGAGCAAAGGTTTTTATAAACTTTATTCCAACAGCAATTTATGATCCAAATCACTGTTTGCAATCAACTGTAAAATGGGCTAACTCTTTAGAGTTTGATCCAAAAAATGTAATATTTGAAGTTGTTGAGAGTGAAAATATAGAAGATATTGAACACTTGAAAAATATTTTGAATTTTTATAAATCAAAAGGTTTTATGGTAGCATTAGATGATGTTGGAAGTGGATACTCATCTTTAAATATGATTGTTCAACTTCTACCTGATATTGTAAAAGTTGATAGAGAAATAGTAAAAGATATTGATAAAAATAGAGCAAATCAATCTGTTTTTGCAGCTATAGTAAATATTGCAAAAGAGAATAATATTACAGTTTTAGCAGAAGGAATTGAGACTAAAGAGGAGTATTTATACTTAAAAGACAATGGTGCTTCATTGGTTCAAGGTTACTACTTTGCAAAGCCATCTTCGGAGCCAATTAGAAAAATAAATTTCTAATAGTAGATTAAACGACAAAAAAGCCCTACAAACAATCACAATTTTCTTGTAAATTGGTATAAAAAATAGGAATTTATATGAAAAGAGCAATAGTTTTAATGAATATGGGAGGACCAAATAATATTAATGAAGTAAAAGTTTTTCTTCATAATATGTTTAATGACAAGCATATAATTGAAGCTCCACAACCAATAAGAGCAATAATAGCAAAATTAATAATTTTTAGAAGATTAAATATTGCAAAACAAAACTATGAAGAGCTTGGTGGAGTTTCTCCAATTGTTGGATATACAAAAAGATTAGTAAGAAGACTTCAAAAAGTTGTAGATGCAAAAGTTTTTTATGAGATGAGATATACTCCTCCTTTTGCAAAAGATATTATGGAAGATTTAATAAACTATGATGAAATATATGCAATTCCTATGTATCCACACTACTCAAAAACTACAACTTTATCATCAATTGAAGATTTTATGAAGTGTGCAAAAGAGCATAAAATAGATGATAAAATCAAAACTATAGATAGCTATTATGATAATTCATTTTATAATCTTGCTATTGTTGATAGAATAAAAGAGTGTTTAAATGGCGATAATTCAGAAGATTTTGAGCTAGTTTTTTCAGCCCATGGATTAACTCAAAGAACTATAGATAAAGGTGATTTATATCAAAAACATATTTTAGCAAATGTAAAGTGTGTAAAAGAAGAGTTAAAAAGAGAAAATATAAATTTCAAAAAAATAGATGTTGCCTATCAGTCAAGAGTTGGTCCTATGAAATGGCTTCAACCATATATGGAGGATAAACTAAAAGAGCTTGGAAAAAAAGTTATTATTTATCCAATTTCATTTACAGTTGATAATTCAGAAACTTTGGGTGAGCTTGTTTTAGAGTATGGAGAGTTAGCAGATAAATATGGAATAGAAGATTATAGAGTTGCAAAAGCTCCAAATAATAACCCAAATTTTATAGCAGCTTTAAAAAATATTTATGAGGATTTAAAGCTTGAAAATAGTTCAAGAAAGGCTTCAAATGAATAAAATTTTAAATATATTTTTAACTCTTTTTATAACTCTATTTTTTGCATCTTGTAGCACAAAATATGATTATGATTTAAAAACTGTACAAAATGTTGATTTAAACAAATATATTGGATCTTGGTATGAAATTGCTAGATTTGAACACTATTTTCAAAAAGATTGCAAAAATGTAAAAGCACACTATACTTTAAGAGATGATGGAAAAATTGATGTTTTAAATAGTTGCACAAAAATATCTACAAATAAATATAAACAAGCAACTGCTATTGCATATAGTGTAAATAGTTCAAATAGTAAACTAAAAGTTAGTTTTTTTAGACCATTTTATGCCGATTACTGGATTTTGGATTTAGATGAAGATTATAAATATGCAATTATTGGAACACCTTCAAAAGAGTATTTATGGATTATTTCAAGAGAAAAAACTATGGATGATAAGCTTTTAAACTCTTTATTAGAGAAAATAGAAAATCTAGGATTTGATAGATCAAAGCTTATTTTTACTATTCAAGAGTAATAAATTAAAAGGAGATTTTATGAAAACTGTTGCAATATCAGGAGCTAGTGGTTTTGTTGGACAAAACTTAATTAATTATTTGGAAAAACAAAACTACAAAGTTTTAAAAATATCAAGAGATATTTTAATAAACCCTACAAAATTAGATGAGATTACAAAATCTTGTGATGTTCTAATAAATTTGAATGGTGCAAATATTATAAATAGATGGAGTGAAAACTATAAAAAACTACTTTACTCTAGCCGTATAGAATCTACTAAAATATTAGTTAATAGCTTAAAAAGAGTAAATAATATTGAAAAAAAACAAAGGCTTTTTATCTCAACTTCAGCTTTAGGAATCTATAACAACAAAGCAAAATATAGTGAATATAGTTCAAATGATAGTTTTTCAAATGATTTTTTATCAAACCTTTGTCAAGATTGGGAAGCAGAAGCAAAAAAAGCAGAAAATGAATTCACAAAAGTTTCTATTTTTAGATTTTCCATAATTTTAGGAAAAAATGGTGGAGCTATTAGTAAAATGATGTTGCCTTTTAAACTAGGACTTGGTGGAGTTATTGGAAGTGGAAAACAGCATTTTTCCTATATTCATATAGAAGATTTATTAAGAGCTTATAAGTTTGTAATAGAAAAAGATTTAAATGGAGTTTTTAATCTATCTAGCCCAAATCCCACAACAAACTATACTTTTACAAAAACTTTTGGAAAAGTTTTAAATAGACCAACATTTTTTACAGTTCCAGAATTTGTTTTAAAACTAATTTTTAGTGAAGGTGCAAAAGTTTTAAGCGATGGACAAAGTGCTATTCCTAAAAGGCTTTTAGAGTTTGGATTTAAGTTTAGATATAAAAATATAGAGGAGTGTTTAAAGGAGATTTGCCAAAAATAAATGTATCTATTTTAATAAAGTGTGCCAGAGGAGTATTTAATAAAAGTCCCTTAAAAAAGGGACTTGGCTAATATGCCTTGCTAACTAAGATAAAACATAGTATAATAGCAAATATTAAATATTGAAGCAATTTAATCACCTCTTTTCTAGAGGTAAAATTTTTGCTAGAGGTTACCGCCTCTGGCAAAACCTCACAAAGAATAATATCGAATATTATATTAAATCAATAAATATCATCTATATACTTTTATTATTAAATCCAGAAAGAATTTCAAAAGAAAAAAGCCATAAAAAAAGAGTGAAAATAAATTTTCACTCTTTTTATGTTTTTAAATATTAATACCCAAACATTAAATCTGGAAGCCATAAAGATATAGCTGGAATATATGTTATAAGTATAAGACCAAAAAGTAGAACTAAAGTCATAGGTAAAGAAGCTTTAATAACTTGCCCCATGGTTAATCCAGTTATCCCACTTGCAACAAAGAGGTTAAGCCCAACAGGAGGAGTTAGCATCCCTATTTCCATATTTACAACCATAATAACCCCAAGGTGAATTGGATCAATTCCAAGTGCAATTCCAATAGGAAGTAGAAGTGGAACTGTAATCATAACAACAGAACTAGGCTCCATAAATTGTCCCATAATTAAAAGTAAAATATTTACTATAAGTAAGAACATTATAGGGCTTACATTTGCTTCAAGTATCATTTGAGTAATTGTTTGAGGAATTTGCTCATCTGTTAAGAAGTGTGCAAATAGCATTGCATTTGCAATAATGAAGAAAATCATTGAACTTGTTTGAACTGAATCAAGTATTATTTTATATAAATCTTTTATTTTAATATCTCTGTAAATAAAAAATGAGATAAATAAAGCATAAAATACACTCACAGCTCCAGCTTCAGTTGGTGTGAAAATACCACCATAAATTCCCCCAATAACCACAAATATAATTAATAATGCCCAAAAAGACTCTCTAAATGTTTTAAATATTACAGAGAAACTTGCCATTTTAGTAGCTCTAAATCCACTTCTTCTAGCTAGTATATATGTAGCAATCATCATCATACCACCTATCATAAGACCAGGAATTACCCCTGCCATAAATAGCTTTCCAATTGACTCATCTGCACTAACACCATAAACAATAAATACAACAGATGGTGGAATTAAAATTCCTAATGTTCCAGCCGTTGTAATTGTACCAATAGCAAATTGTTCATTATATCCAGCACTTTTAATAGCACCATACATAACAGATCCAATAGCAGCAACAGTTGCAGGTGAACTTCCACTAATTGCAGCAAAAATAATCGAAGCTAAAATAGCAGCAATTGGTAATCCACCAGGAAGGTGTCCAACTAAACTTTTTGCAAAATCAATAATTCTAGCAGCTGCACTTCCTCGTGCTAGTAAAGAACCAGCTAATATAAACATTGGAATTGCCATTAATGTATATTTATTTAAACCATTAAAAACATTATCAACTATTCCCATTAAATCGTTGTTTGTAAACAAAAATGCAGATGCAAGTGTACTAGCTCCAAGTGCAACAGCAACAGGAACTCCAATTAACATCAAACCAAATAGCAATATAAAAAGTGTTGCAATTACCATATTATTTCTCCGCCTTTATTTCTTCTAAAATAGCTTCATGCTCACTATATAGTTTGATATCTTTTGCATCTGTATTATAAAGCTCTACTAACTTTTCAAAAACTCTATAAGCTGCAAGTAAAAATGCAATAGGAACAACCAGCTGTGGTATCCATAAAGGTACTTGTAGATCAACATTTATCTCTTCAAATTCCATTAGGAATAGTGTTAGCTTATATCCAAAATATGTAATAAGTAGAAGATAACAGATTGAGAAAAGATTTGCAAAAATTAGAAAAACTTTAAGCACTGCAGGTGGAAATCTCTCTATTAAAATAGTAATAGAAATATGTGCTCCTTGCTTAAATCCATAAGCTGCACCAAATAGTGCTGACCAAATAAAAAAGTAGTTTGTAAGCTCACCAGCCCATGGCAAACTCATATCAAAGGCATATCTTAAAACAACATTTAAAAATGCTAGTGAAACTCCCAAAACCATACCGTAAACGGCTATGGTTTGGTTAATAGTTCCAACAATAATATCAAAAATATTAAAAAGTTTTCTCATAATTTTTCTTTATTACTTCGCTTCTATTGCTTGTTTTATTAAATCTTCACCGATAACTTTATAGAACTTAGGATAAACACCTTCCATAACTTTTCTCCAGTTCTCTTTTTGCTCATCATTTAACTCAATAATTTCAAGTCTTTTTGACTCAGCAGCATATTTTCTAAGCTCTTCCATAAATTTGATATCTTCAGCTGCTGCTGCTTTTCTTTCTAGCTCTGTTGCTTCTTTCATAGCTTGTGCTACATTTTCTTGTAGATCTGCTGGTAAGCTATCCCAGAATTTTTGATTCATAACAACTAAATAACCTAAATATCCATGATTACTAATTGTTAGAGTAGATTGTACTTCGTGGAATTTTTTTGTATAGAAGTTTGAAAGTGGATTTTCTGTTGCATCAACAACTCCTTGTTGAAGTGCTGAGTAAACTTCTGAAAATGGAAGAATTTGTGGATTTCCACCAACAATTTTAAATTGCTCTTCTAAAACTTTTGAAGATTGAATTCTGAATTTTTGCCCTTTTGCATCTTCAGGATTTAAAATAGCTTTTTTACTACTTGAGAAGTGTTTAAATCCAGCATCCCAGTAATCAAACGCTTTCATCTGTTTTTTTGCATCAACAAAAGATTTTAATTTAGCTCCAACTTCTCCATCCATAACTTTATATAGATGCTCTTTATCTTTAAAAATAAATGGTAAGTCAAATAGTTGAATTTGAGGTACAATTGATGGGAATTTTGAAAGACTTGGCATAATAACCTGAATATTATTCATAGCAAGTGCTTTCATCTCATCAGCGTCACCATATAGTTGTGAGTTTGGGAAAACTTGAACATCAATTCTTCCACCACTTAGCTCTTCAATTCTTTTTTCTAAATAATCAGCACCCATTCCTTTTGGTGTACTAGCACTTACAACGTGGCTAATTTTCATAACATAATCAGCTGCCATTGCAGAAGTTGCAAGTAGTGCTGAAGCTATAGTTCCAAGAACAATTTTTTTCATACTTATCTCCTATTTTTTTAATGTTCTAAAGTATATTTAAAAGTTATGTAACAATTATGTAGAAAAAATAATTTTTTGATAATTTTTTAAGCTATATTTAATATCAATATAATAAAAAAATCTAGTCTATTTTTTTAAGCATATTTTAATAGTCAAAAAAATTTGACTCTGGTCAAACACATCATTAACTTTTTGTTATAGAATGAAGCGTTATTAAATATTTCAAAAGGAGTAAATATGTCACTTTCAAGAAGAGATTTTCTAAAAAGTTCAGCAGCAGCAAGTGCAGCAGCAGCTATTGGTATGAGTGTACC
>CANRCH010000093.1 GCA_947629065.1 uncultured Aliarcobacter sp. | reverse complement strand
AACAGTTCCTACTCCAATAATTCCAACTTTAAGCATCTTTATTTTTTCCTATTCTAATGTTTTTAAATATCTTTTTATATTTTTTGCAGCTTGTCTAATTCTTTTTTCATTTTCAATTAGAGCAATTCTTACATATTTATCACCATAATGTCCAAATCCAATCCCAGGACTAACAGCAACTTGAGCTTCTCTAAGAAGTTGCTTAGAGAACTCTAAACTTCCTAAATGTTGAGCTTTTTCAGGGATTTTTGCCCAAATAAACATTGAAGCATTTGGTTTATCCATTTTCCAACCAGCCTCTTCAAATGCTTGAAGCATTACATCTCTTCTTTTTTCATATTTTGCTGTTATCTCTTTTACACAATCTTGTGGACCATCAAGCGCAACAGTAGCTGCTATTTGAATTGGTGCGAACATTCCATAATCTAGCCAAGATTTAATTCTTTTTAAAGCCCCAACTAGTTTTTCATTTCCTACAACAAAACCAACTCTCCATCCAGCCATATTGTATGATTTACTAAGTGTAAAACACTCAACAGCTACATCAATTGCACCCTTTGCTTGAAAAATTGATGGTGTTTTATATCCATCAAAAGTAATATCAGCATAAGCAATATCAGAGATTATATAAAATCTCTCTTTTTTTGCCATTGCTACAAGTTTGTCATAAAACTCAGGTGTAACCGTAGCACAGCTTGGATTGTGTGGGAAGTTTACAACCACATATTTTACTTTTGGAATTGACTCATCTATTGTTTTTTGAAGATTTACAAAAAACAAATCTTCATCTACTTTAAACTCATTATCAAATACTAATTCAAATTTATGAATAGCTGCACCATTTAGCATAAACGCATAAGAGTGAATTGGATAAGTTGGATCTGGAACAACAGCAACATCACCGACATTTGCAATAGCTTGTACTAAATGCACATATCCCTCTTTTGACCCCATTGTTGCACAAGCGTGTTTATCTGGATCTAAAAAATCAACATTATATTTTCTTTTGTACCAATTACAAATAGCAAGTCTTAATTTATAAATCCCAATACTTGCACTATATCCATAGTTTTTTGGCTTTAGAGAAGCTTCTCTTAATTTCTCAACAATATGTTTTGGAGTTTCCCCATCTGGGTTTCCCATAGAGAAGTCTATAACATCATCACCTCTTCTTCTTGCTTCCATTTTGATTGCATTTACTTCTGCAAATACATAATTTGGAAGTCTTTTCATTCGTTCAAATTCTATCTCATCAAACATTTTATTACCCCTTAGTAACTTTTAGCCCGTTTTTTAGATTTATTAAGCTATATATATCATCTATTTTTACAAATCTTGTACCTCTTGGTACAACAACATTTACACTTGTTTTTAAACTATTTTCTTCATAAATATCAATTATATTAAAATTTTTATCATAAAACACAACTCTTGGATGCCAAGAGTTTCCACTATTTGATGAGAATTTCAAGTTTGATGCACTTCCTAATTTTAAGAAATGTGGTTTTAATGATCTTCTTAAACTCACTTCGCTGTTATTTTCCAAATCTTCAGCTTTAAACACAGATGAGTTGTTTGTATTTATAAAGTAGGAAAACTTTCTAGGACCCTCTTTTTTTATATCCAGAACTTGGGAATTTATCTCTTTAAGTTCAGAAGATAACCTAAGAGGGTTAATGGCGGCTGCAGTTTTTACTTTTATACTCCATAAAATCTGATCTCCGACTTGTGCTTGTTTTGTAGCAATAAACTCTTGATGACCAATCTGTTTTAAAATATCACTTAAGTTTTTTATAGCAAGTGTTGCATTTTTTGTAAAATAGAAATCTACATCAATTTCAGTTGTAGATCCTAATTTTAGGTTTAAAATATTGTTGTTTTGTAAAGTTTGAGAAACTTTTACATAATCAACTTTGCCATTTGTGTAGAATGAACTCTCATTTTTAAAAATATGATTTATTAAATTTTTATGAGTATTATACTCACTACTTCCTAGCATATTTTGAACAGCAGAGTTTACATTTGCACAAGAATATGTATATAGTCCTGCACATAATACTGCACTAAGAAGTAGTTTTTTCATATTTTTTCCTTTTAAATTTTTATATCTTTTTTATCTTTTAAGTGTGTAGATTAAAATTGCTGCTGCTGCGCTTACATTTAAAGAGTCAAACTCTTCATGCATTTTAATAGCTACTTTTAAATCTAGTTTTTTTGCAACTTTAGGGCTAATTCCCTCACCTTCGTTTCCTAAAATAAGTGCAACTTTATCTGTAGATTCGATTTTTCCATATTTCTTTAAATCTATTCCATCCATAGTTGCACCAATTAGTGTAAATCCTGCATCTTTTAACTCACTTGCTAAATCAACACTTCTTGGATGAATCCCAAATGGTAAATCAAGCAATGCCCCAGCACTTGTTCTTATAGTTCCTGAATTATTTACAGTTTTTACATCAGCTGCAATTAAACCATCAATTCCTAAAGAGTAACAAGTTCTTGCAATCGCTCCAATATTTCCAACATCTGTAAGACCATCTAAAACTACGATGAAGTTCAGATTTTTTAAATCTTTTATAGATGTATAGTTGTAATCACTAAGCTTTACAATTAATCCTTGGTGGTTACCACCTTTTGCTAAAGCTTGTGCTTTTTGATTATCAACTTTATGAATTTTTTTATTTAATCTTGCAAATCTTGTAAAAAGCTTACTATCAATCTCTTTTGATAAAAAAATCTCTTCAATTAATTCAGGGTGCTTATCAAGAACATAAAGCACTATTTGTTTTCCATATACTATCATTTTATATTTTATCCAATAATTTTTGATAAACCTCTTTTACACTCTCACCACTTAATTTTGCAATTAGTTTTGCTTTTATTTTTGGAGGAAGTTCCAAAGGAAGAATATCTTCTAATTCCAAATTTAAACCAATTTTCTCTTTTGGTTCAATCACCACTACCCATTCACCTTTTATATCTACATTTTTTAGATTTAAATAGATATTTTCTGCACTATCTTTAAAAGTCTCTTGAAACTTTTTACTTATCTCTTTTACTAAAAATATTGTTCTGTTTGGCTCTTTTTTGTTTAACTCTTCAAGAAGTTTTATAAGTCTATGTGGAGATTCATAAAGAATTGAAACTCTTGAATTATTTAATACCTCTTCAAGTTTTGAAGCCCTAGTGGCACCCTTATGATCTAGAAACCCAAAAAAAGTAAACTCTGTATAGTTAAATCCACTCATAGCAAAAGCTGTTAAAAGTGCATTTGCTCCAGGAATCACATCATATTCTATACTGTTTTTTATACAAAATTCTACAAGTTTAGCCCCAGGATCACTAACGCAAGGCATTCCTGCATCACTACAATAAACAACATTTTTAGTAAAAGTATCTTTTGTTATAGTTTTTAAAATCTCATCTTCATTGTGAGAGTGAAAAGATTTGAACTCTTTGTTTGAAAAGTCATAAGCATATTTTTCACTTAAAAGATTTAGAAGTTTTTTTGTTACTCTTGTATCTTCACAAAAAATTAGTTCCGCTTCCAATAGGGCCTTAATAGCCCTTTGGGACATATCCTCAAGGTTTCCTATTGGAGTTGGAACTAGGCACAACATGGCGTTGTATTATTTAGCCATACCATATTTTGCTCTGAATTTCTCAACTCTTCCAGCAGCATCAACGATTTTTTGCTCTCCTGTGAAGAATGGGTGACAAGCAGAACAAATGTCAATTCTCATTGACTCAACATTTGATTTTGTTTCAAAGCTATTTCCACATGCACAAGAAACTTGGCATAGTTTATAATCTGGATGAATATCTTTTTTCATTCCATTTTCCTTTTTTTAATTATTGCCTAAAAAAAGATCAGGTCTTTGCTGTCCTTTAATAGGCTCTGAAGACGGGATTATATCGAAAAATACTTAATAATCTCTGAATTTAAGCCAGTAATTATATTTGAATTTATATTTTGAAATTGCCCTTTATTAAAGGTGTTTTGTCGTTTTGCAAGATTTTTTCTTCTAACTCTTTTTTACTCTTTATTTTACCATCCAAATAATCTAAAGTTTCCACAACTCCAATACTACTCATTGCATTTGGCTTTCTTGAATATTTTTTCTCTAAAAATATAATCTCATCAATCAAACCTTGTTCAATCATCTGTTTAGTTCTTAAATCTACTCTTTTGTGAAGTTCCTCTTTCTCCCACAAAATCTCAAATATCTTTAAATTTGGTGCTATTGGAGTTTTTAGATTTTTTTTAAAATAAATACTAGGAAACAGACCACTATTTTTATATATCAAATATGCTTTCTCTACTCTATATCTATCATTTTTTTCTATTTTTTGCATATATTCAAAATCATTTTTTAATAAAAATTCATAAGCATCTTCTAGTGATATATCCATAGTTTCTATTTTATCTTTTGTTGAAATTCCACTACTTAGTCCATCTATTAAGGCTTTTAAATAAAAGCCTGTTCCACCAACTATGATTAAGTTTTTAGAATTTTTTTGTGCAAACTCTTTTGCTTTTTTATATGTTTCTATAAAAGATACTACATCAAAATCTTCATCTAAAAAGACTTCATCTATTCCAAAATGAATAATATCCCCTCTTTCTTCTAAGCTAGGTTTTGCACTTACAATATTCGCTTCTTTATAAACACACATTGAATCAAGTGAAAGTATTATAGAGTTTGTTTTAGCGGCAAGTTCTATACTTAAAGCTGTTTTTCCAGATGCTGTTGTTCCAATAATAGCTATTTCTTTCAATTCTTTTCACACTCTTCTAGTTTTTTATTTAGTTCATTTATCTCTTTTTCTTTTTGAATAAGTTTCTCTATTAAATATGTATTATCTTCAATTGTTGATTTTGTAACACTATCTTGTATTTTTGAGCTACACCCTTGAAAAAAGAGTATAAAAAGGCTTAGAAATAGGTAGTTTTTCATAGTTTTCTCATTTTAATATTTTCTTTTATTATAACTTGATTTAATTATATCTTGGATAAAATCTGCCCCATGGAAAAGTTAATTAAAAAAATAAAAGATTTTAGTGAGTTAGTTGTATTTACTCATTCTGTTTTTGCACTGCCATTTATTTTTATTGCTATGATTGTATCTTCTAGTATTATAAATGGTTCTGTTTGGTTTGGATTTAAGCTTTTAATCCTTGGTGTTTTAGCAGCTGTAAGTGCACGAAATTTCGCAATGGGATTCAACCGTTTTATGGATAGAGATATAGATGGTCTAAATCCTAGAACAAAAAATAGACCAAATGTAGATGGCAGAATTAGTCCAACTTCTATGATGGTTTTTGTTTTAGTAAATGCTTTTATATTTATTATGGTTGCATACTTTATAAATGATTTAGCACTATATTTATCTGTTCCTATTTTACTAATTTTGGCATCTTACTCATATTTCAAAAGATTTTCATATCTTGCACATATAATATTAGGCGTTTCTTTGGCTCTTGCACCAATTGCTGGAGTTGTAGCTGTTAGTGAATCAATTCCACTTTGGGTTTTGATGCTTAGTTGTGGAGTTATGTTTTGGGTTGCTGGATTTGATTTACTTTACTCTTTACAAGATATTGATGTAGATAAAAAACTAGGTCTTCACTCTATTCCATCTATTTTTGGAGCAGAAAAAACTATGCTTTTCTCAAAAATATTTCATAGCTTAACTATTGTTTTTTGGTTACTGTTTATTTTGATTGCAAATTTATCATATTTTGCATATCTTGCACTTATATTATCAGCTTTAATGCTAACTTATGAACACTATTTAGTAAACAAAGATTTTAGAAAAATTGACAGAGCATTTTTCACTGTAAATGGATATTTGGGAATTATGTTTTTTGTTTTGGTACTTATAGATAGGATTGTTTTTTAAGCAAGTTTTTGCTAAAATCACACTCTTATTTTTTGGTGCGTCCATAGTTCAACTGGATAGAATGCTCGGTTTCGACCCGAGAGGTTGTGGGTTCGACTCCTACTGGGCGTACCACCTAAGCATTTATCTACATTTTACAAATCATCCATCATTAAAATTATTACCTAGGCTTTATTTAATTAAAGATATTATATTAAATAGTAAATTCTAAGGGTATTTAAATGCAACTAAAAAAACTTCCAATAGGTATTCAAACTTTTAGTAAAATAAGAGAAGATGATTTTGTATATGTTGATAAAACAGGAATTGCTTATAATCTAATAGAAAAGTACCAATATGTATTTCTTTCACGTCCAAGAAGATTTGGTAAATCACTTTTTATAGATACTTTAAGAAATATTTTTGAAGGGAAGAAAGAGTATTTCAAAGATTTAGAAATTGAAAATAAATGGAACTGGGATAAAAAGCATCCTGTTATACGAATAGACTTTTCAAAAGGTAGAGTAGAAAACAAAGAAGAACTAGAAGATTCTATTATTAGAACTTTAAAAAACAATCAAAGAGATTTAAATATAGAGTGTGAAGAAAAAAACAGTATTGCGGGTTGTTTTGAGGAGTTAATCAGAAAAGCTTACGAAAAATACCAAGAAAAAGTTGTAATCCTTGTAGATGAATATGATAAACCCATCTTAGATAATATTACAGATACTGAAATAGCAAATGAGATTAGAAATGGACTTGTAAACTTATATAGTGTAATAAAAGGAAGTGATGAGTTTGTAAGATTTGCATTTTTAACAGGAGTTAGTAAGTTTGCAAAAACATCTATTTTTAGTGGATTAAATAATATCGTAGATATTTCACTTCAAGAAGAGTTTGGAGATATTTGTGGATATAGTCAAAATGATTTAGAAACTGTATTTAAAGAGCATTTAGCTGGTGCAGATATGAGTCTGATAAAAGAGTGGTACAATGGATATAACTTCTTAAAAAGCCCTATGTATAATCCATTTGATATATTACAGTTTATTGGAAATAACTTTTTATTTAAAAACTATTGGTTTGAAACAGGAACACCAAGTTTTTTAATAAAACTAATCAAGAAAAATCAATACTTCTTACCTGATTTATCAAATATAAAAACAAATGAGAGTTTTTTAGGTGCATTTAGTATAGAGAATCTAAATATAGAAACAATACTTTATCAAAGTGGGTATTTAACTATTGATAAGGTTGAAGTAGATGAAGATATGGATATTATCTATACTTTAAAATTACCAAATAGAGAGGT
>CANRCH010000092.1 GCA_947629065.1 uncultured Aliarcobacter sp. | reverse complement strand
TGGAAAAGGTGATGATAAACCTGTTACAATGACTGAAGATATGACTTTAAGTGATTTAGCAAAAGAGCTAAATAAAATGGGTGTAAATGCTAGTGTTGAAAAAGTTGGAAAAGACGATGATGGAAATGATAGTTTTAGGCTTGTAATTAAAAGTGAAGGTACAGGAAGTGATAATAAACTGTCATTTTCAGGAGATATTGCAGAAGAACTTGGGCTTGATGTCTCTTCAAATAATATTTTAAAAGCACAAGATATGAAAATGTCTGTTGATGGAGTTTCATATACAAGCTCATCAAATACAATTACAGTTGATGGATTAAAAATAACAGCAGTAAAAGAGAATAGCACATCTACTATTGATATTCAAAATGATTCAAGTCAATTAACATCTCAAATGAAAGATTTTGCAAAAGCTTTTAATGAGTTAAATGCTCTTATTGACAATGAACTATATTCGGCAGATTCAAGTATTAATGATAAAAGTGCATTAAGAGATATTATGAGTAAATTAAAAGCACATCTATTTGAAACAGGTAATAGTGATAAAACTATATTTAGTTATGGGTTTTCACTAGATTCAAAAACTGGAGATTTAACTTTTAATGAAAAAGAGTTTGAAACTGCTGTAAAAGAGGATAAAGCAGGACTTCAATCACTATTTTCAGGGGTTGCAGAAAGGCCAGGAATCGCTACACTTTTAGATGAAACAATATCTATTTCAGGAGTTAAAAAGAGCTTACTTGATTATGATTTAAATATGCTAAGTAGAGAAGAAGCTCTGAAAAAAGAGAAAGAGACAGCTGAGAAAGCACTTGATTCTAGATATGAACAATTAGCTTTACAGTTCTCATCTTATGGAGCAATTATTAATCAAATGGAGATGAGTTTCTCAGGTCTAAAAATGATGATACAACAATCTGTTGCAACTAATTAATAATTTTAAGTTATAACAAGAAAAGCTATTATATACTACTATAATAATTTTTTATAAAGAGGAAAAATATGGGAATTGAAGCATATAACCAACAAGTTGCAGTATCTGATGACCCTTATGTATTAGTTCTAAAACTATATGAAGGTGTTATTAAATATCTTTCTTTTGTTAAAAATGCAATTGAAGAGGATAGAGTAGAGGATAAATTTACTTATATAAATAAGTCAATTGCTATTTTCGATGAGTTAAGAAATGTTCTTGATTTTGATGGTGGAGAAGTTGCATACTATCTTGATGGATTATATCTTTATCAAATAGAGACTCTTTTTGCAGCTGGAATTGATGATAATGTAAATGCAATCAATCAAGTAATGAAAGTAACTCAAGGATTAATAGACGCATGGAAAGACGAAACAAGTCTTTAAGAGCTTTAAGTGAGTTAAACTATATAGACTCACTTGACTCTTATGAAAAAGCTGATGCTATTGTAAAATGGTATGAAGAGTATTTAGGAAATTCAAAAATTGAAGAGTTTGATTTAGAGTTTCAAGATTTAAAAAGGCTTGAAGAGTTGATGTTTAAAAATATTAACTTTTTAAAAGAGCAAAAAGAAATAGCTTCTAGTGAGCTTATAAATATAAAAAAAATGAGAAGATTTTTAAAAATTTAAACTCTTCTCATCTATATATCTTCTAATCTTTAACTTAAATTACCAAACTTTTAATTCGTTATAAATACTATCTCTTTCAACTGGAATATATCCAGAGTTTTTAATTAGTTCAACAAACTCTTTTTGTGCAATTCCATTTCTACTATTTGCACCTGCTGCACTTTGGATTGACTCTTTTTCAATTGTTCCATCTACATCATTTGCACCAAATTCTTGAGCAATAAGTGCTAGTTTTACAGTTGAAGTTGCCCAATATGCTTTAATGTTTGGAATATTATCAAGTACAATTCTTGCAATTGCATAAGTTTTTAAAATCTCTTGACCTGTAAGTGCTTCTTTTACTTTTAAGTAGTTGTTTTCTGTTTGAAACACCAAAGGAATAAATGCATTAAATCCACCAGTGATATCTTGTAAATCTCTTAATCTAAACATATGATCAATTCTATTTTCTCTTGATTCAATATGTCCAAAAAGCATTGTAGCGTTACTTTTTCTTCCTTTTTCATGCCAAAGCTTGTGAATTTCTAGCCATTGTGCTGAAGTTACTTTTCCGCCACAAATTCTTTTTCTCACCTTTTCATCAAAAATCTCAGCTCCACCACCTGGCATTGAATCAATACCATTTTCAATCATCATATTAATAACTTCTTCGTAGCTAAGATTGTACTCTGTGCTTAAAAAGTGAATTTCAGCAGCTGTTAGTGCTTTTATATGTATTTCTGGATGGTTTTCTCTAATTTTTTTAAACACATCCATATACCATTTTAAACCTGTGTGTGGATTGTGTGCTGATACAATATGCACCTCTTTTATTCCATTTCTAGATGAATTTTTTACAATATTTAAAATCTCTTCGTGGCTTAAAGTATATTGATTTGGGTTTTTTCTACTTGCACTATATGCACAAAATTGACAAACATCTTTACAAATATTTGTTGGATTTATGTGTCTGTTTATATTAAAATATGTTTTTTTACCAAATTTTTCTTCTCTAATTTTATTTGCATAATGTGCAAGAGTAAAGAGATCTAAGTCATATAGTTTTAAAGCTTCTTCAAAGTTTAATCTCTCTTGTTTCTCTAATTTATCAATTAAATTCATAATCTTCCTATTTACAATCTAAATCTTTAGTGTAGTTATTTTTATCCTGGTGATGAAGAAAACCTATACAATATTTTTGTAAATCATTATCATAAAAAGCAACTTTAAAAACTTTACTTCTTTTTTTTGTAATCTCATCTTCAACATCAAGTTTATTTATAACTTCTACATTTTTAATGTTAGTATGCCCAAGTGTAGATAAAATTTCAGTAATTCTCTCCTCTTTTAGGACTTTTAAAATAATAAATGCAATAAAAGCAACAAGACAAATAGCAGTTATTGTAATAATAGTCGATTTTGGAAGTTTTCTAGTTTGTTGATTCATCATTAAACTCTTCTAATGGTTTGAAAATACAATCATTTCCATCATAAAAATCAATTTTTCCATCTTCAATATCATAATACCAACCATGAATTTGAATAGTTCCCTCTTTGATTTTTTTCACAATATATGGGAAAGAAAGAAGGTTTTCCATTTGATAAACAATAGATACTTTTTCTGTTGTTCTATAAATCTGTTCTTTATTATTTTTATCCATAGTTGCTAAAAGTGTGTACTCTTTTGCTTTTTTCCCAAGTTCTAGCCATTTTTTAACATTTACTAAATCTTTGCTATCTCCTAAGTCTTGGTAAAGACTTTTTACAGCCCCACAGTGAGAGTGTCCACAAACAATAATATGTTTTACATTTAAAACATTTACAGCATACTCAATAACAGCACTTGTTCCGTGAAAATCTTCATCTGGATTATATGGAGGTACAAAGTTTCCAACATTTCTAAGAGTAAACATATCACCTGGTTTTGAATCAAGAACAAGTTCAGGAGTAACTCTACTATCACTACACCCAATAAACAAAATATCTGGATTTTGTCCATCTTGAGTTAATCTTTTTAAGTCAGTTTCATACTTTGTAAATCTGGCTTCTCTGAACTTTTTGTTCCCTTTTATTAGGTCATTTATTTGCATTTAATTCCTTTATTAATTTGCATACAGTTACTAACTCATCTTTAGATATATCTATTTTTGCAATAAGTCTAATAATTGCGTTTTTAACAGTTGGTTGCCTTATCGCACCTACAAGGAAACCACTATTTTTTAAAGATTCTTGAATCTTTAAAACTTTTTCGTTGTCATTTATTAAAATAGGAATAATTAAAGATTTTGATTCAATTCCTAAATAGTCGTAAATTATATTTAAATTTTCCTTAATTTTTTGGCTTAAGAGATTTTTGTTATTTATAATATAGTTTAAACTCTCAAGTGCTAAAGCTGTATCAAAAAGACTTAGAGATGTTGAATATATAATAGGTTTAGCACGATTTTCTAAAAAAGAGATTATATTTTTACTTGCTAGAATATACGCACCATAAGAACCATAAGCTTTGCCCAATGTTCCCATTTTTATATGATTTTTTTCAATATTTATATTGTAATAATCATAAATTCCAAGAAGATTTTTTCCAATTACACCTGAACTATGTGCTTCATCTACAATTAAAATTGAGTTATATTTGTTTGCAATATCAAATATCTCTTTTTTTGCAAGATTTCCATTCATAGAGTAAACACCCTCAATTGCAATGATTTTTCTTCCATTTCTTGTACAAGATTTTAGTTTTTCTTCTAAATCTTTTTCATCATTATGTAAAAACTTTACAACTTGTTCATCTTTTAAAAGTTTTGTTGCAAGAATTCCACTTGCGTGATACTCTTCATCTATAAACAAAGTATCGTTTTTTCGAACCAAGCTCTCTATTAGTGAAATATTTGCTAAAAAACCACTTCCTACAACAATACCATCTTCAAAACCATTTACTTTGCATAAAAGCTCTTCAAACTCTTTGTGAATTTTACTGTAGCCATTTACTAATATTGATGCTTTTGGGCTAAAAGATTGTAGTTTTTCGATTCTTAAAAATGCTTTTTGAAGTAGTTCTTTATTACTTGCAAGTCCTAAATAATCATTTGATGCAAGATCAATTAAGTTTTCATCAAATAGTTTTCTTTCTCTAAAACGATTTGATTTTTTTATAGAATTTAACTCTTTTTCGTACAATTTCTCTCCAAATTTAAAACATAATTTTAGCAAAAAGCATATATTTAATTGATTAATCAAATAAAATTAAAAAATTATTTTCTTTGCTAGTTTAATGCTACAATGATTTATTATAATTCTTTTATACTTTTTAAGTATAACAAGTCACTAATAATTTAGGGGTGTTTTTGCGACCTTCACCCCTAACTTACATTGTAATATTCTCTATTAAAAATATCCCATCATCACAAATTATTATTGCATTTAAATCAAAAGCTTTTTCTATATTTTTACTTTGAATATAGTACAAAATACTTCTTTTTAGTTTTGATAGTTTTGTTTTAGTAATATTTTCAACTGCACTTTCATAACTAGTTCCTGATTTCACTTCAAAAAAGTGTAAAACATCGTTTTTTGTAGCAATAATATCAATTTCACCAAGTTTTTTTGCATAAAAGTTTATTTCTACTATTTTGAAATCTCTATCTTCCAAAAAAGAGATAGCTCTTTTTTCAGCAAAATCACCTTTTTCTTTACTCAAAACTAACCTTTTTTTACTTGCAGTGTTTTAAATCTTTCACCAAATGTTTTTGTATCAAATAGCAGTTTTGCTTTTTGAAGCTCTTTTTGAAAAGATTTTTCATCACAATTTGCTTTTAAAATCTCTAAAAGCTCAATAATTCCAAAATCTACAAGAGTTCTTGCTTGAGTTTGGTAAGTTATGTTTTCTATATTATTATCTTTAAAACAGTCAATTAGATATAAAAAATTTACATCATAAGTAATATCTGAATTTTGAAAAAACTCTTTAAAATCGAAATCATCTTCAAAAATAGAGTAAACTTTATGATTTTTATATACTCTTATACTAAAATCATCTCTTGCAAAATCTTGCCCATAATCAAAAGTAAGAAAGAAAAACTTATCAAAAATAGTACAAATAGAATCTATAAACTCTTTATAGTTTGGAACTTCTCCTTTTTTAATACCATATTTTTGGCTATATTTAAAGACATTTTCATCTTCATTTGGAATGAATTTTATTTTATTATTTTCAATAAAAGCTAGATTTAAAATATCATTTTTTGTGTATATTAAATCACAAGAAAATGAATCAAAAATCTCATTTGAATATATAAAAGATGAGTTTTTATGATATTTTTTTAGTTCATTTATATTTTCATAAAACTCAAATTTTATAAATTTTCCAAAAGATTTTTGTAGATACTCTTTTTGTAAATTTTCTATCTCTTCAAACTTTTCAATAATTATAAATCTAAACTTTTTTAATAAATTTGGTTTAAGTGTGTATAAAAACTCTATAATATCTGCAATCAAGTAGCCTTTTTCAGCCCCAATTTCAACTATTAAAGAGTCTTCTTTTAAAAAGCCTTCATCATACAAAGATATTATTTTTTTTGCAATTGCTCCACCAAAAAATTTAGAAGTAGAAACGCTTGTATAAAAGTCTCCATCTTTTCCTATTTTTTTGTAGTTTGTGTAGTAGCCATTTTTTTCATATAGCCAAGAGTTAAAGTAGTTTTTGAATCTAATCATTTGAAATTATAAGCTAAAATAGATAAAAGGGGACTCCCTTTTACCTACAAATTTATTTACAAACATCAATTACTGATTCTTGATTTGGGTATAAATATACTTCTACTCTTCTATTTAAATCCATATTTTGTTTTGTTGTATTTGCAGCAACTGGTTTATCATAAGAACAACCTCTTGAGAAAATTTGGTTTGAAACACCACTATTATGAATAATATTTCCTACATTTGTAGCTCTTTTTTCTGATAATGTTTGATTATATGCGTGAGTTCCACTATTGTCTGTGTGACCTACAATTTGTACAAGAGTGTTTGGATAGTTTGCTAAAACAGGGTTTATTTTTGCAATTTTTTGACTTGCACTGTATGTTGGATTTGCCGAGTTTACTTCAAACATCATATCATCTCTAAACATTATTTTTACATAGTTGTCTGTATTTGATACAATTAAATCATTGTTTGGATCCATTTGTGCATTTGGATTATTATTTACATTTGTATTTAGACTTTCAGCTACCTCTTTTGCTTGTTTATCAATACTATATCCAATAGCCCCACCAATAGCAGCACCAGCAACTCCACCAATTACTTTGTTTCTTGATTTGCTTCCACCACCAATATTATTTCCTAAAACAACTCCTGCAATTGCTCCAACTGTTGTTCCAATAATTGCACCTTTGTTTTCACTAAATACACCACCTTCATTTTGACCATTTTGGTTTCCAGAACCAGTCGCACAACCTGTAAGTAAAGTACCAGCAAGTGCAACACTAATTAGAGTTTTAAAATTTAATATTTTCATAATAAGCCTTTATATTATTTTATCTGTGATTCTAGCATAGAAACTGTGAAATAATTGTTAGTTGTAACTATTTAGTAACTAAACTTTGTTATAATATTTTTTTAAAATTAGGAGACATTTTATGAATAAAAAAACAAAAATTTTAGCAACATTAGG
>CANRCH010000091.1 GCA_947629065.1 uncultured Aliarcobacter sp. | reverse complement strand
ATAGGAACTGGAATTGGTGAGATTTGCTCATTTTATGATATTAAAATAAAAAAAGACAAAAACAATGCTCCAAAAATTAAATATAGTAAAGCTTTACGAAAAAAGTTTAAAATAAAAAAATCAAGCCTAAGTATTACTCATGATGGTGGTTTTGCAATAGCTGTTGTGGTAAATGTTTTAAAAAAATAGTTTGATATAAATCAATACAAAGTAAAAATAAATTGACTAAAATGGTTTACTCTTAATTTTAGAGCTTGTCAGCTTGGGTTGGCCCCTAAAAGATCTCTCCTAAAAAACCCAACTGACAATTATTATTAGTGATTATAAATTTTAATACAAAGGGTGCAAATGAAAAATATAGATTTTTTTGATAATGTTGAAAGTATAGTTTTAAAAGATAAGCTTGGCTCTTTTTTAGGAGTTGATGAAGATTTTACTTATACTTTTAAAGATGTTGTAAAGCTAAGTGGTCACTCTTGTCCAACGGTTGCAGGTGCATATTTGATGACATTAAAGGCTTTAAATGAGTTATATAAAGATGAATTACCAGTTCGAGGTGAAATAAAAGTTGAGCTAAGAGATGCAAAAAATGCTGGAACAACTGGAGTTTTAGCAAATGTTGCTTCATTTATAACAGGTGCAAAAGAAGAAGATGGATTTAAAGGTCTTCAAGGTAAATATTTTAGAAATAATTTACTTAAATATGAAGCTTCTATAAAAGGTGAATTGAGATTTACAAGACTTGATAACTACAAAAGTGTAGAAGTAGCTTATGATTTATCAAATGTTGTTTTAAGCCCTTTTGATGGAAGTTTAATGCAAAAAGGACTTCAAGGAACTGCTACAGATGAAGAACTTGAAACTTTTGGAAAAGCTTGGCAACAAAGAGTTAAAGAGATTTTATTAAATCACAAAGATGTGGTTGTAAAAATAGTATAAATTTAAATTAAGGAGTTTATTGTGATTTTATTTATTTTAAGTACAAAACCATACGATGGAAGCGACAATATTTATGGAGCATTAAGACTTGTTAAAAAACTTGTTGAAATGAAACAAGAGGTAAAAATATTTTGTATTAGCGATGCTGTTGATTTGGTACGTGCAATTGCAAAAAAACCAGACTCTTATGATATAGATTTACAAGCTATGATAAAAGAGATTTTGGAACTAAAAGTTCCAATAAAAGCTTGTGGAACAAGTCTGAAAAGATCAGGTGAGTATAAAAATGAACCATATTTAAATGAAGATATTAAAGGTAGCTTGGATTTATTGGGTGAGTGGACAATAAATGCAAAACAAGTTTTAACATACTAATGACTTGTGATGATGATTTAGGAGTTTGTAAAAGTACAAACTTTTCAAGTACAAAAGCAACTCTTTTTTATATTGGAGATCCTATGTGTTCTTGGTGCTATGGAATGAGTGATATTTTAAAAGATATTGAAACTTATTCAAGAAAAAATGGCATAGAGTTTAAAATAGTTTTAGGTGGATTAAGAAGCAGTGGTCAAGCTTTGTGGGATGATAGGTTTAAATCATTTTTAAAAAATGAGTGGACAAAAATATCAAATAAAACAAGCAAAGAGTTCTCATTTTCTATATTTGATTTAGAAAACTATGATTATGATACAACTCCTGCTTGTAAAGCTGTTTATATAGCAAAAAGCTTGAGTTCTTCTAGCAAAATATCTCTAGAGTTTTTTAATAAAATTCAAGAAAAGTTTTATGCACTTTCACTAGATCCAAAAGAGATTTTATTTTATAAAGATATTTGTGAAAATTTAGATATAGATTTCTCTTTGTTTAAAAAACTTTTTAATGATAGCTCTATGGATGAAAAAATCAAAAATGAGTTTATATTTGCAAGAAGTTTAAGCTCATCTTTTCCAAGTCTAGTTTTAGTATATAATAGTAAAAAAACAGCTATTTCTATTGGTTATAGCAGTTTTGAAGATGTTAAAAATAGATTAGATTTTGTAATAAAAGGCTAAATGCCTTTTATTTTCTTTTAATTAATTATCCAAAAAATTTAAGAATTGTTTGAATAACAGAAGCGTTGATTAAATCAACAAAGAATGCCCCACAAAGTGGAACAATTAAAAACGCTTTATATGAAGAACCATACATATTTGTAATTGCTTGCATATTTGCAACTGCTGTTGGTGTTGCGCCCATTCCAAATCCACAATGACCTGCCGATAAAACAGCTGCATCATAATCTTTACCCATAACTCTAAATGTTACAAAATATGCGTAAGCTATCATTGTTAGAGTTTGAGCTGCTAGAATTACCACTAATGGACCAGCCAAACTTGAAAGTTGCCATAGTTTTAAAGATAGAAGTGCCATAGCAAGATAAAGTGATAGTGAAGCATTTCCAAAAACATCTATTGCTCTATCAAATATTTTTACTTTTAATACATTTTCTAAAACATTTCTAAGAATAACTCCAGTTGCTAATGCCCAAACAAATGTAGGAAGTTCAAAAGCTGTTCCTTTTGCAAAACCTGTCATAAAATCAGAAAATGCCAAACAAGCAGCAAAAAGTCCTAAAGTTGTAACAGAACTATTTGCAGTAATTAATCTTACATTTTTTGGGTAACCAAAAGGTACAAACTCTTCAACTTCTGGAACTTTTTTATCATCACTTGTATGCTCTTTTTTTACATTATTTACATTTGCAAGATTGTATCTATTGATTAACATTTTTGCTAAAGGTCCACCAATTAATCCTCCTGCAACAAGCCCAAAAGTAGCACTTGCCATTCCTAGAGTTGTAGCACCTGTTATTGCATATTTTGTCTCTAAAATCTCACCCCACGCTCCAGCTGTTCCATGTCCACCTGTAAGCGTAATAGATCCTGCAATTAGTCCAATAAGTGGGTCAATTCCTAAAAGTGTAGCTAAAGATATACCAACACTATTTTGAATAATTATAAAAAATGAAACAACAAAAAGGAAAACTACTAAAGATTTTCCACCCTCTTTTAGTTTATTAAAGTTTGCACTAAGTCCAATTGATGAGAAAAATATCAACATAAATGTTGTTTGTAACTCAGCACTTGTTGTAATACTAACACCCCAAAAACTGTGTGCTGCTGTTGCAACTGCAGCTGCAACAAGCCCTCCAGCAACAGGCTCTGGAATATTATATTTTCTCAAGAACTCTATTTTATTCACTAAAAGCTTACCAATTAATAGCACTATTACAGCTGCTATTAATGTATAATAACCGTTAAATTCAAAATTCAAAATTTGCTCCTTTTTTTAAATTTATTAAATATCTTTCTAATATTATTTTTGCTGCAATTGAGTCAATTCTTCCATCTCTTAGCTGTTTAACTTCGCCTTTCATTAACTCTTTTGCTTCAATAGAACTTAAATTCTCTTCTTGAAATTCGTAAGGAATATCCAGTTCTAAAAGTGCTGTAAAATGCTTTATTCTATTTTGTGTATCAATACTAGAACTTGGAAAGCCTATTATTAATTTTTCTATTTCCCACTCTTTTAAAAATGCCTTCACTTCACTTGCAGCTTGATTTCTATTTTTTCGTATAATTGCACTTTGTGGTGTTACAATATCATTCATTAAAGAAATTGCAAGACCTATTCTTTTTAAACCTACATCAATAGAAGCTAATTTCAATATAAACCCTAATCTAAAATTTCGGCTGCTACATCAAATTTATTATTTGAAGTCATAAGATGTATTTTTGGATGAATTTTGTTTATCTCTTGATATAAGTTTTTGCTTAATTGCATCCCTACTTTATACTCCTCTTCTTCACTAATTGTATGTGCCTTTTCAAGCTCATCAATCCAAAATTGAGGAACATGAATTCCTGGAACTTGTGCAGATAAAAATAGTGCCGTTCTTAATTTTGTAATAGGAAAAAGTCCAAGAATTAGCTGAGATTTTCTTTTTTCACCCTCTACATCCTCTTTTGCATTTTCAAAATTTTCTAAAAGTTTTTTTACATTTTCAATATCAAATACAGGTTGAGTAATAACTCCAACTGCACCATTTTGTATTTTTAGATGCATCTTTTTTTCTAGTGAACCAAAGTTTTTTGCATAAGAATTTACAACTGCAAACGGATAGATCTGTTTTGGTTCAATCTTAAAAGGACGACCTGCAAAATCCATACCATAGTTAAAAGATTTAATCATTTTTAAAAGCATTAAAGAATTTGCTTCAAATACACCTTTACTATTTGGTTGGTCACTCATATTTGCAGGATCTCCTGTTAAAGCCAAAATAGCTCTTATATCGAAATCATTTGCACCAAGCAGATCTGATTGTAAGGCAATTTTATTTCTATCTCTCATAGTCATTGTTGCAATTACAGGTTTGTTAAACTCTTGTTGTAGTTTTATACTTGCAAAAATTGATGAGTATTTTAGTTTTGCCAAAGGATTATCTGTACAAGTAAAGCCATCAACCTTTTTGTCTATTTTAAATTTCTTTATTTTTTCAATAATATTATGCATTGATGGTTCGTGTTGTGGTGTTGTTTCAAGTGTTAAATATCTATCTTCTTGAAGCTTGTGTATTAGTGTTTCAAACATATATAAAACCATTCCTTCTTATATTTTTAATAATTTTTAGCTATAATTATACCTTTTAAAGTTTAAATTTAAGGGTTTGCTATGAAATTAGCCGTATTTGATTTTGATTCAACACTAATGGATGGAGAGACAATTGACTTTCTTGCAGAGGTTCATGGGGTTGGAGATGAAGTTAAAAAAATCACTGAAGAAGCTATGAGTGGAAGACTTGATTTTTTTGAATCTTTAACAACAAGAGTTGCACTATTAAAAGGATTAGAGTATAAAAAAGCCGTAGAGATTTGTGAAAACCTACCTTTAATGCCAGGTGCTATTGAAACTATAAAAGGTCTAAAAGATCTTGGTTATAAAGTTGTTTGTTTTAGTGGTGGATTTAGAATTGCTACAAGTAAAGCAAAAGATATTTTAGATCTTGATGCAGATTTTTCAAATATTTTACATGAAAAAGATGGTGTTTTAACAGGTCTTGTTGGTGGAGATATGATGTTTTCATCTTCAAAAGGTGATATGATTAGAAGACTTCAAAATCTTCTTGGTGTTACAAAACAGAACACTTTAGTTTGCGGAGATGGTGCAAACGATTTATCAATGTTTAGTGAAGCTTCTACAAAAATAGCATTTTGTGCAAAAGATGTACTTAAAAAAGAGGCAAACATAGTAATTGATACAAAAGATTTAACAAAAATTTTAGAACATATAAAGGCTTAAGCATGAGTTTAAAAGAGGATATAAATTTTTCACTTTGGTGTGATTTTATTGAAAGAGATTTTTTAGAAAATAGATTTCAAGAGATAATTGCAGATTCAACAATATATGGTGCGACTTCAAATCCATCAATTTTTGCATCTTCAATCACAAGTTCTGTTGCATACAAACAGCAACTTGATATGTTACAAGCAAATAGTGAAAAAACAATATATGAAGAACTTGCTTTAACAGATATAAAAAGAGCAGCTGAACTTTTAGCAAAACAAAATAGAAAAAATAGTGATGATGGATTTATATCTATTGAAGTAGATCCACTTTTATGTGATGATGCATCTTTGACTATTGAAGAGGGAATTAGACTTCATCAAACAATAAACGCAGATAATGTAATGATTAAAGTTCCAGCAACACCTGCTGGTTATATTGCTATGAGAGAGCTTACAAGTAGAGGAATAAATGTAAATGCTACTTTAATTTTCTCAGTTGAACAAGCTATAAATTGTGCAAAAGCTTTGGATGAAGGAATAAAAGATTCAAATAAAGATACAAAAGCTGTTATCTCTATATTTGTATCAAGATTTGATAGACTTTTAGATAGCCAAATGACAATAAAAGGTCTTCCAACAGCAAAACTTGGAATTGTAAATGCTACAAAATGTTATCACGAAATTGAGAAGTTTAAAAACCCAAATATAAGAACACTTTTTGCAAGTACAGGTGTAAAAGGAAATGAATTAAGCCCTAGTTATTATGTAGATAATCTAATTTTTCCAAACAGTGTAAACACAGCACCACTTGCAACTATTGAAGCATGGCTTAAAGATGGAAGCAAAGAGCCAAGTAATATTTTAAGTGAAGATGAGTGTGATAAATATTTTGATGAACTAAGTAAAAATGGAATTGATATTAAAAAAGCAAATGAAGAGCTACTAAATGAAGGGCTTGATGCATTTAAAGTATCATTCAAAGATTTACTTTCAAAATTAAAGTCTTAATTAATTTGAAATTAAGCTACAATGGATAAAATTTATCCATTAATAAAATATAAAATAAAGGTAGGTTAAATATGAAAAACTGGAATCCTAGCTCATGGAGAGATTTTCCAATAAAGCAGCAACCAACATATAATGATTTAGTAACATTAAAGCAAGTAGAACAAGAGTTAGCTTCTTATCCTCCTTTGATTTTTGCAGGTGAGGCTTTAAATTTAAAAGAGCAACTAGCAAAAGTAACAAATGGTGAAGCATTTTTACTTCAAGGTGGAGATTGTGCAGAAAGCTTCAGTGCTTTTAATGCTCAAAATATTAAAGATTTATTCAAAGTAATTATGCAAATGGCAGTTGTTTTAACTTTCTCTGGTGGTTGCCCTGTTGTAAAAGTTGGGCGAGTTGCTGGACAATTTGCCAAACCAAGAAGTTCTGATTTTGAAGAGATAAATGGAATTTCACTTCCATCATATAGAGGTGATATTATAAATGATTTGGATTTTACAAAAGAATCAAGAGAACCAAAAGCTAAAAAACTTTTAAAAGCATATAATCAAAGTGCAGCAACAATGAACCTTTTAAGAGCATTTGCAAGAGGTGGAATGGCTGATTTAAATAAAATTCAGAACTGGAATTTGGATTTCGTAAGAGATAATACTTTAGGTGCAAAATATGAAGATTTGGCTGAAAAAATTTCACAAACTCTTGCATTTATGAAAGCATGTGGAATAACAAGTGAAAATACACCTCAACTAAATCAAACAACGCTATTTACTTCTCATGAAGCACTTTTGCTAAACTATGAAGAGGCACTTACAAGAAGAGATTCAATCACAGGTGATTGGTTTAACTGTTCTGCACATATGCTTTGGATTGGGGATAGAACAAGAGAGCTTGATGGTGCTCATATTGAGTACTTTAGAGGGATTAAAAATCCAATTGGTTGTAAAGTTGGTCCATCTATGAAAGAGGATGAATTAATAAAACTAATTGATGCTTTAAACCCTGAAAATGAAGCTGGAAGATTAAACCTAATAGTAAGAATGGGTA
>CANRCH010000090.1 GCA_947629065.1 uncultured Aliarcobacter sp. | reverse complement strand
CTCTTTTGCTATTAAATTAAAGATTTTTGAAGCAACTTCATCATCTAATTTCTTATAATCGCTTGTTAAAGCTGTAAGCACTAAATACTCTTCGGTATCATAAGAGCTGATTTTTAATTTTGAAACCATTATATAACCAGTTTTGTTTTTACACTCTTCTAGTGCTGAAATTTTAAATTTATGTTTACTTAAATCAAAAATGAGTTTTTTTATCTCTAACTCTCTACTTGAAGCAATAGCTAACATATCTTGAACTATTGGTGAATTAAATTTAGGATTAAGTGGTAGTTTTATATTTTCAATAGAAGCTATAAGTTGTAGATACTCTTCAAATTTTGTTTTAGAATTTTGCATATCTTCTAGATGATTTTTAAGTCTTAAATGTACATCTTCATCAAAGTGTTCTAAGAGCTTCTCTCTAGTTTGTATTGTTTTTTCATTTATTGATAAAGAAAATTCATTTTGCAACTCATTAAACGCATCATCTATCTCTTTTGATGTTCTACAAGTTTGATAAATTTTTAATATTCTTTTTTCAAAATCAACTCCACTTTGAATAGAACCTAAAACTTCATCACTTGCTCCAAAAACACCCTCAAATAGTTTGAATTTTGTACTTAGTAGCTCATGAACTCTTCTATCTGCTTCATTTTTTTTATTTATGAAATTAATCACTACAACATCGTGTTTTTGTCCATATCTATGAACTCTACCAATTCTTTGTTCAATTCTTTGTGGATTCCAAGGCAAATCATAATTTATCAACATATTGCAAAATTGTAAATTTATACCTTCACTCCCTGCTTCTGTTGCTATCATAATATCAGCACTTTCTTTAAAAAAATCTACAATAGCTTGTTTCATATCTGATGATTTACTTCCAGTGCATCTTGTTGTATCTTGATACTTTTCAAGCCAATTATTATAAATCTCTCTAGATTTTGAATCAGTATTAGTACCATTAAATAAAACAATCTTGTTTTTAAAGCCATTATCTTCTAAATAGTTAAATAAAAATTCTTGTGTTCTTTTTGATTCAGTAAATATAATAGCTTTCTTATTTGCTCCTAATTTAAATTGAGCTTCAAAACCTTTTTCGAGTGCTAACATTAGTGCTTTTACTTTTGTATCTACTTCTATAGTTTTTGCAATTTGAATAAATGATTTTAATTGAGTAATCTCATTTTTGATATTTCCTATATCATCTTTTGTAATCTCTATATCTTCATTATTCTCTTCAACTTCTTCTTCATCCAAATACTCTTCAATCAACTCTTCATCATCGTCGTATTCAAAAAATGATGAAATTTTTATCTTTTCATCAACTAAAATTTTCTCTAATTTATTTATAAAAGTTTCAAGAGTACCTGTAATTGCTTGTGTTGAAGAAGCTAATAATTTTCTAGCAACCAAAGTTATAAGATTCCTTTGTGCTGCAGGAATTGAATAAAGATTTTCATTTAATAAAAACTCTGAAATTAAGTTATATAGAGTTATCTCATCTTCACTTGGTATAAATTCTTCAATTAAAGGAATCCTTTTTGTGTACTGAATATACTCTAAAACATCTTTTCGTAAAGTTCTATGAATAATTGGGTTTAGCCTATTCTTTATATCATTAATATCACTTATTGTTAGAGAACCTGTATTAAATTGTCTTGAAAAAGCTTTTTTATCACCAAAAACAAAAGGATCTATAAGAGAAACTAAGCCATAAATTTCAAGCAGAGAGTTTTGTAAAGGTGTTGCTGTTAATAATATCTTTTTTGTATCTCTTAAAGATTTACTTATACTATATGCTTGTTTTGCTTTCTCTCCTCTATGAAAATTTCTTAATTTATGTGCTTCATCGAGTATAGCTAAATCATAATTTGCTAGGAATATAAATTCATTTTTTTTTGAGGCAAAAGGATAAGAAGTTATCACTACTTTATCCTTCTGAATAAATGGGTTACTGTTGCCTTTTAGTTTTTCTTCATTAAAAGTTTGTCCATCAATAATTATTGAATCAATAAAAAATTTTTCTTTTAACTCCATACTCCACTGTTTTCTTAAACTTGCTGGTGCAATTATAATAATTGTTCTTTTTCTTTCACTCCAGTATTGGCATAAAACTAGACCTGCCTCAATTGTTTTACCTAATCCTACTTCATCAGCTAAAATCACACCTTTTTGCAAGGGAGAACGAAATGCAAAAAGAGCAGCTTCAACCTGATGTGGATTTAAATCTATTTGAGCATCAAAGATTGATTGAGAGAGTCTATTTATGCCATTTGAGCTATTTTGAAGAGAAAGTAAATTTGCAAAATATTTTGAATGATACTTTGTGTAGTCACTTAGCATTAACTACCCCCTAAAAACTTATTGTATTATGCTAAGATAATAACATAGTGCATCTTAAATTTTTACTTTATCCTCCTTCTCTAACATAGACTCCCACTCTTCAAAACTAATTGCTAGTATTTTTTGAATAGTCTTTTTTTACTTTATTGCTGAACCATTTTTTATAAATAATACTTATTTCTAATTTACATTATTTATTAAACATTGTAGTACTTTAGAAAATCGTACTCTATTCCAAATATTGAAATTTTCTAAAGCTTATTGTTCTAATTGTAATTAATATAGTCAGAATTTATATTTCCCCTAAAATAATTAAGCATTATTATACCAATTTAAGAATATCTTTTGCTTAGTTACATATATGTAAACTCTTAATAGTATTAAGTATTATATAATAATACAAGTTATATAATTCTAAATATACTTAAACTATTAGGAGAAAAAATGTCAGAACAGATAAATACAGAAATTTTTGAAGAAAAAGAGATGCACAAAACAGAAATAGATTGGACTTATTTTGATAAAAGATTAACTACTAAAACATTTGGTGATTTAACAATCGCATATTTTGATGGAGTTCCAGTAAAATTATCAGATTATGCAATACAAGTTGTATTTGCAAGATGGTTGTGGGAATATCCAGAACTTGGAAATGTTTGGGGTACAGATGAATTATTTAAAATTTTGCATGCTCAATCACAAATGGAAGAGGAGATACTAAATTCAACATTTAGCAAAAGGCAAAGAGCTATGGCAATTACAGATATGGAAATACTTGAAGCAAATGGTGTTGATCTTTTTAAAGAAATTAAGTTCGTAGTTAATGATTTAGATTATATATAGGGAGTTTTTTCCATATTATGAGTAGAAATTATGAAAAATATTTATGAGAATCTCATCAATTTTATTCCTTTTTATCGAGACTGTTTAGAGTTTTGTGTCAAATCCTGATAGTTGAATAAAACTATATCATATTCATAATTATTTGTAAATTTAATTCCACTAATAATAAATCAACTTGACAAACATATTTTATTATATTAGAATATTCTAATATAATTATATTGGAGTTTATATGAGTGAAGAATGCTATAGAGAGTCAAGTAATATCAGTGAAGTTGAAAAAGCTAAGAGTTTTATTTCTGATAATCATTTACAGATAGAAAAAGAATCAGAAAAATTAGCACTACTGTCAAATAGTGTTAGACTAAAAATTGTATTACTACTTAAAAACTTCAATAAACTTTGTGTATGTGACATTGGTGAAATATTAGAAGTTAATCAATCTGCAATTTCACAACACCTTAGAAAATTAAAAGATGGTGGAATATTGAATAAATCAAGAGAAGGTTTAACTATTTACTATTTTATTGATGAAGTGAATAACCCTGATTTAATAGGTTTATTAGAAAAAATATTTTTATTCAAGGAATAAGTATGGAATTTATATTAAATTTTTTGCAAAGCTTTTGGGAACTATCAGTAATGATAGGTCTATATGTTTTAATTGGATTAATTTTTGTAGGAATAATCCACCTATATATTTCAGAAGATTGGATTAAAAAACATTTAGGTGAAGATAATAAATATAGTGCTTTAAAAGGGGCATTATATGGTATTCCTCTTCCTCTTTGTTCTTGTGGTGTAATACCTTTGGCTACAAGTTTAAGACAAAAAGGTGCTTCTAAAAAAGCTGTGACAAGTTTTTATATTACTACTCCAATGACTGGAATTGATTCAATTATAGCTACATATGGAGTATTTGGTCTTCCAATGGCAATAATTAGAGTTATTTCAAGTTTCATTAGTGGAGTTGTTGCTGGTAGTTTTGTAAAAGAATCATATGATGACATTCAAGAAGAAGAGAAAAAGTCTTGCTGTAGTTCTTCTTGTTGTGGTTCTTCTTCTAATGAAGTAGTAAAAGAGAGTCAATTTAAAAAAGCATATGATTATGCAATGAATGAAGTTTTTAGTGATTTAGCCAAACCAATGTTTTATGGGCTAATATTAGCAACTTTATTTTTACTTTTAATTCCAAATAATGGGGTTGAATTTTTAAATGATAATTTGTTTATCGCTTATGCATTAGTTTTTTTAGTTGCATTACCTTTATATGTATGCTCTATTTCAGCCATTCCTATTGCTTTATCAATGTTAGCAGTTGGAGTAAGTCCTGGAGTAGCTTTTATTTTTTTAGCAGCAGCTCCTGCTACAAATATCATTACAGCAGGGATTATAAAGAAAATTCTTGGAAATGATGTCTTAATAATATATCTTATCTCAATTATTGTAGTCACTGCTTCATTTGCATTAATGATTGATTTTGCATTTCCAAAAGAATGGTTTGTTTATACATTAGATAGTTTAGAAAGTGAATCAAAATCAATACTTGATATAGGTGGTGCTATTATATTTTTAGTCACTATGTTTTATTTTGTTGGTAAGCAATGGATTAAGACTATATCTTCAAAAAAAAATTAAGGTAGCCATCTAAAAAAGATGGCTATTATACTTATAGTTTTAAATACTCAATTGATTATCTAACCTACCTTCAAAAAATATTGTAAGTTGAGAGATTGTAAGAGACCAATTCCTAACTGGCATAGTCCATTTTTTATTTGCATTCTGAATTCCCATATACAATAGTTTTAAAAGTGAATTTTCATTTGGAAAAGCTCCTTTAGTTTTAGTAAGCTTTCTAAATTGCCTATGTATTGATTCAATAATATTTGTAGTATAGATAATTCTTCTAATATCTTCAGGATATTTAAAATAGGCAGATAAGTTTTCCCACTTATTTTTCCAAGATTGAATTACAATAGGGTATTTTTTACCCCACTTATTTTCAAGTTGAACTAATGCTTCTTCTGCTGATTCTTTTGAAATAGCTTGATAAATAAGTTTTAAATCTTTCATAAACTCTTTTTGGTTTTTTGAAGCAACATATCTAATTGAATTTCTAATTTGATGAACAATACATAGTTGTATTTCAGTATTAGGAAATATAGCATTTATAGCTTCTGGAAATCCTTTTAAACCATCTATTGAAGCAATAAGTATATCTTCTACTCCTCTATTATTTAAATCAGTTAAAACCTGTAACCAAAAATTAGCTCCTTCATTTTCTGATAGATATAATCCTAATATCTCCTTTTTACCATTTAATCCAACTCCTAAAACAGTATAAACAGCTTTAGATATATATCTTCCATTATCTTTAATCTTATAGTGTATTGCATCAAGCCACACAAAGGGGTAGACTGATTCAAGTGGTCTTTGTTGCCACTCTTTTAATAATGGTATAACTTTATCAGTAACAGCACTTATTGTAGCTTTAGAAAAACTCATTCCATACATTTCTTCAATATGTTCAGATATTTGACTATAACTATTTCCTAAAGCATACAAAGATAGAATTTTTTGTTCTATATTATCTGACATATGAGTTTGATGTTTTTTAACTATTTGAGGCTCATAAGAACCATTTCTATCTCTTGGAACATCAAGTTCAAATTCACCAACACTACTTTTCATAGTTTTAATAGATTTACCATTTTTTCTGTTTTTATTTATCTCAGAAGTTAAATGAGACTCAAGTTCAGCTTGTAATACAGCTTCTGTAAGTTGTTTAATAAGAGGAACTAAGACTCCATCTTTACCATCTATTTTTGAACCTGCTTTTATTTGTTCAAGTGCTTCATTTAAATCAAATGTTTGATTCATTGTTCAATCCTTTAGAATTATAAATTCTATCAGACTGACACAAAATTTCTAACACTCCCTTTTTATCACCTCTCAAACTCATTATTATTAGTTTTTTTCAATTTATCTAAAAGGCTATTTTTTGAATTTGTTCTATTTTTTAATACAAACGGTTTTTTAATTTCCTCTTCTAGGCAATATTTTGGTATTTCTTGTTTTTGTTTTGGAATAGTTTTTAAATCTTTTTCTAATCTTCCAGCAACTGAACAATCCCAAACATTTTTTAAAGATTGTTTTGTGTAAACAGTCCATTTATTGGTCTTTTTATTAAATCTTTTTGTTTTTACAACAACTGGTTTTTTACCAACTATTTTAAATTTAGCAAACTCTCCAACTTTGATATTATTCTCTTTTACAACTCTTTGCAAATCTTCACTCCAAATATCAATAATATCGCCTTTTGTGGTTTTATATTTCACAAAAAAGCTATCTTTTTTTGTTTCATCAAATTTATATTTTGCATTTCCAAACTCTGCTACTTCATAGTAGTGGTTTTTCATCTCATCTTTTGATTGTGTAAGGTCTTTATTTATATATTTATTTCTTCTTGTAGCTTTTGCTTCTATGCCTAATTCATTTAGATTTTTTGCAAAATCAACTCTTAGATTTAATAAATCTTGTTTTCGTATATCTATTCTTTTCCCATCATAAGAAGCTACTTTTAAACTACAATGAACATGAGGATTATCTGTATCTGCGTGAAATGCAAAGCAACTTGCATTGTTTGGATATTTATCTTTAATAGTTTTAACAACTGCACTCATTAGTTTATTTGCAGGTGTTGTTTCATGCTCTTTCATAGAGAATACAAAATGAAGGACTTCTCTTCTTTCTTTTACAATCTCACTATCATTTGGTAAAGATGCTCCACTATAATTAAAAAAGTTTACAAGCTGTTTTAACTCATCTTTACCTTTATAAATATGATATTCATCTTCATATACTGGAAGCTCACCTTTTCTACTAATATAATCTAAATGTGCTTTCCATTTTTGTAAGCTTGATGAACTTCCTGTAATTTTTACTAAAACCTCTTTACCTCGTGGAGTATTTTTTACAATTGCTCTTTTTACTCCACCTTTATTAGTTCTTTTACTATAGTTATAAGTGCTTTTTGAAGCTCTTTCTATTTTAGAAAAGACTCTTTTAGCTCTTAATTCATCTTCATCAAAGACTTTAGCTTTTTTTGTCATACTACTCTTTTCTAGCACTTAAGCATTTGTAATAACCGTTTTTAGTTAAATCAAATTTTGCAATAATATTATATTCTGGTGCTTCAAGTATTCGGTAATC
>CANRCH010000089.1 GCA_947629065.1 uncultured Aliarcobacter sp. | reverse complement strand
TAGTGCTTCAAGTTCATCAGCATCAAGAGTATCTTCACTTGCATCAATATTTTTTGCACTTGGTGCTAAATTGTATTGTGCTTTATCAATACCATTGTTATCACAAACAAAATTCACAACTCTCTCTATTTTTTGCCTATGCAAATCTTGATTTTGTAAAAGCCCATAAATATTTGAAATAAAATTCGAAAGCTTATTTTTTTGATGCAAAGGTAGAGATAAATCTTGTAAAAAACCATCTATACTTTCAATATTATTAAAAATCTCTTCTGCATTATGTTCAGACTCTTTTATTACTTCACATAGCTGTAAAATCGTATCTTCGTAGTTCATTTTATTTCCCCTTATTTTAATTATTTGTTAAATCTATATGTAAAATTTCACTTATTAACTCTGTTGCGTAAGAACCTTTTGGAAGATAAAAACTTAACTCCATATGATTTTTGTCCTCTTTATAGTTACTCTCTAAGTTTTCAGGAAAAACAAAGGCAAATCTTCTTGCTCCGTCTTCAGATATTTCTACATCAAACTCTTTTTCTATATTTTGTGCAAAACCTTCAGATTTTTTTACTTTTTTTCCACATAAAATTCCTGTTGGAACTCTATCTTTTTCAAAAAACTTTTGGCTTTCAGTTTCCAAATCATCTATTACAAAAAGTCTTCCAAATGGATAGTGACTTAGTAAATCTCCTGTAAAAATTTTAAATGGATGTGGCTGTTTTTTAGCTCTTTTTACCTCTTCAAGTGGTAAATTTAATTTTGTATATATCTCTTTTGGTTCAAAAGCCAAAATAAGCTTTGAAATCTCTATTCTTTTTGAAAGCCAAGAGTTAAACAAAAAGCTTTGATAAGAGTTTATAAACATCTGTTTTAGATTTCTATTTCTCTCTTTTAAAGTTCCTTCAACTATTGCTTTTCCTTTTTCAATATTGCTTTCATCAATACCAAACCTTTGAAAACCAAAATAGTTTGGCATTCCAAAAATTGCAATTTGCCCTAAAGCTTCCTCAATTTTTTGCTTTTCCACAAGCCCTACTCTTTTAAGTCGTATAAAAAAGTTATTACCTTTTAGATGCCCTATTTTTATCTTATTGTTGTGATAAGTAGTTTCAAGTATTTTTATATTATCGTGAGAAAACTCTTTTAAAGCCTCTTCAAATTTTCTATGAATAGAAATATGCTGAATTGTCATCGCATTTTTATCTTTAAGCCCTGCATATCCAAACTCTCTTGTACTACAATTCAAAAATCTTGCCAGTATCTCTATTGCATCCCAAGTTGCTAAATCTTTTTTTCTAAGTTTAATTATAAGGTGTTCACCCTCATTTGAAAACTCATAAAGTGGTATTTCTGTAACAACAAAATCATCTTTGCTTTGTTTAAAATATACATCAATTGGTGAGTGGTTTAAATATCTTTGTAAATTCAATTTTTGTCCTTTGATTTTTTAAAATGGTGGTTTTCATAGCTATTTTTGTAGCTTCCATCTATTGCTTTTGCAAAAATATTTAATTTTACTTTATGCTTTTTTGCAATCTCTTCTATTTTGCTTCTATTTTCTTCACTAAATGAAAAAAGAAGTTCATACTCTTCTCCTGAAATTCCAATACTTTCATCTATTTTTTCAAAAAACTCAAATCCCAATGAGTTCTGCTTTGATAATCTTTCAAGTTCAAAAAATAGTCCATCACTTATATCCATACTTGAGTTTATATATTTTGAAGCTTCATAAAAAAACTCTGCTTTTAGTTTTGGTTTTATAAATTTTGACTTTTTAGAGATAGTTTCGCCTCTTAAAAGCTTCTCTAAATCTCTTTTACTTTCACCCAAAGTTCCTGTATAACAAAGTAAATCATCTTTTAAAAGTCTGTTTCTAAATATTGGATTTTTTGTTTTTGAGATTATTGTAATAGAGATATCTAGTTTAACATTCTCTATTGTATCTCCACCAATGATTTTAAAACCAAATTTTTTTTCAGCTTTTTTAAAACCTTTTGCCAAACTTTTTAAATCTTTTTTGCTATATGTTTTTGGAATTGCAACACTTAAAAGTGCATACTTTGGTTTTGCATTCATAGCAATTGCATCTGAAATATTTACAAGCATTGATTTGTAGGCAAGTTTTTTAAAAGTAAATATCTTTTTATCTACCCACTCTTTTTTAAAGTGGTTATTTTCAAAAAATGAGTCCATAGAGTAAACATAACCATCTATATAAGCGCCATCATCACCTATATATTTTTGGTTAGCTATCTGTTTTATAAAATAATCTTCTTTGTTCATAAAGTTTGTTTATTGTTTATTTTGAAGTTTTAAATAGAAAATTTTAGGCAAATTTTGCCTAAAACCTATATTATTCTTTAATAAAAGAACAACAATAATCAACTAAGCTATTTACTCTTAGTTTATATTTTGAGTTTGCAGGTATTTCAAAAGATGCTGGTCCTTCAAACTTTTGCCAATCTTTTGCTGGTAAAAGTAGATCAACGCTCCCTCTTTGAATTTCAATGATAGCTTTATTTACAGTCGTTAGTTCATACTCACCATTAAGCATAATTCCTAATGTTTTTTTAGAACCATCTTCAAAAGTAATTGCTCTACTTGTAATATTTCCATCATATAATATATTTGCAGCTTTTGCTATTGAAACGCCATTAAAATCTGACATTATGGTCTCCTTAAATTTAATGCGAACATTATATCAAATCTAATATAAAATATTTGAAGCAAAATTGTAAGTCTATTTTGTTATAATCAAAAAATTTTTAAAAGGTGTAAAAATGAGTATTCAAAAAGAGTTAGAGAGTCTTATAAAAAATGATGTTTTAGTTGAAATAGAAGACTATATAGATGAGTTATTTGAAGTTATTGCTTCAAAAAAAGAGACGGATGAAACAAAAGAAGAGCTTGAAAATATGCAAGAGATGAAAGCCGATTTTGAAGCTATTTTAGAAGATATTGAAAAAGGTGAGCTTGATGATGAAGAAGCTCAAGAAATTTATGATGAAATCATAGATATGATTGAAGGTGAAGAAGAGGAAGAGTAAAAAACTTCTATGCAAGGATTCATAATTGATATAAAAGCTGTAAAAGATGATGATTTAATAGTTTCAATATTAAGTCAAAATGAGTTAATCACATCTTACAGATTTTATGGTGCAAGACACTCAAATATAAATATAGGTTACAAAATAGATTTTGAATTAGAAAAAACTAGATCTACAATTCCAAGATTAAAAGATGTTATGCAACTAGGTTTTCCTTGGATTTTAGATAGAAATAAAATGTATGCTTGGCAAAGATATCTAAGACTTTTTTATGCACATTTAAAAGATTTAGAAGAGCTTGATGAGTTTTATTTTAATCTTTTAGAAAATCTAATCAAAAAAATAGAAAAACAAAATGTTTTAAGAGCAATAATTGAGTCATATTTAGAACTTATAGAACATGAAGGAAGGCTTCATACAGATTTTGAGTGTTTGATTTGTGAAATAGAAATTGATACAGATTTAAGTTTGGTTAGGGGATTTTTGCCTACTCATAAAAGCTGTATAAGAGGAAAAGTTTTTAATCATCTAAAAATAAAAGAGCTTTTTCATACAAAAAAGACTATAAATTTAGAAGATAAAGAGGTAGAAAATCTCTTTGAAATTCTACTTCTTGGGCTTTAATTTACTACTTTTATAGTAGTTCATCTCTTGCTAGTTTTTCTTTTAGCTCATCAATAGCCACTAAAAGAGTAGCAGTATCAAGTTTGAAACTTTTTGCTAAATCTATAGCTTTTCCTATACTCTCATCACTTAGTGGTTCAAGAACATTTGAAGCTGCTCTAATTACATTTAAAATTTCAACTCTTTGTTTAAACTCAGGTTCTACAGATTCTAAATTATCTAAAGAATCAATACAGTTAATTAAATTTTCACTTAATTTCCAGTGTCTAAAAATTTGTGCTGTTACTTTTGAAGTATTTGTATTTAAAAAACTATTTTCTGCTTGAAGAATTGAGCTATCTTCAATCATTTGTAAAAAAGCCTCTGCTTTTCCTTCATTGTTTATAATACTTGCAATTATAAATTTTCCAGTTTCTTGTAAAAGTGAAGCTAAAATAATATCATCTTGATTTTCAACTTCAATCTTTGAAAGCCAAAAAGTAGCCAAAGTAGATGCTATATTTGATGCTTTCATAAAATCATCACTTGTTATTCCATAAGGTTTTAGACTAGTTTTAAGTAAATTTTGAATACTTCCACCAATAGCAACAGAGATTGTAAAATTTATTCCCAAAAGATTCACAGCTCTATTTGGTGTTTCAACTTTCGTTCTAAATCCAAACATAGCTGAGTTTACTATTTTTAGTAGAGTTGATACTATTAAAGCATCTTTTTCTACTATTGTTAATAACTCATTTATCTCTTTATTTTGTTTTTTTCTAAACTCTTCAAGCTCAATAATTGTTTTTGGAAGAGGAGGAAGTGCTTCAATTTTATTTACTATCTGTTCATTCATTGCATAAATCCTATATTAAACATTAAACCTAAAGTGCATAACATCACCATCTTGAACAACATAATCTTTACCCTCAAGTCTTAGTTTTCCAAGCTCTTTACACTTTGCTTCTCCACCATTTTCAACAAAATCTTTATAAGAGATAACCTCAGCTTTAATGAAACCTTTTTCAAAATCGTTGTGAATAACAGCTGCTGCTTGTGGTGCTTTTGTATTTTTTCTAATAGTCCAAGCACGTACTTCTACTTTTCCAGCTGTAAAATAGCTTTGAAGACCAAGTTTATCAAATGCTTTTTGGATAATTTGTTCAAGTCCTGATTCTTGTACACCTAAATCATCTAAAAATGCTTTAGCTTCATCATCTTCAAGACCTACAAGCTCTTCTTCAATTTTTGCACAAAGTACAATAACATCTGCATCCACACTTGAAGCGTGCTCTTTTACCATCTCTACATATTTGTTTGTACCAGATGAAAGTGTATCTTCATCTACGTTTGCACCATAAATTACATCTTTATTTGATAAAAATCTAAGCTCTCTATCTAAAATCTTAAATGAATCATCATCAATTTTATCAAAAGTTTTTACAGGTTGAAGCTCACCAATATGAGCATATAACTCTTCAGCAACAACAAGTTGAGCAGCTGATTCTTTGCTACCTTTTGCTTGTTTTTTAAGTCTTTCAATTTTCTTTTCAAGTTGAGTAATATCTGCATATATTAACTCTGTTTCAATAATTTCAATATCTCTAAGTGGATTTACATCACCCTCTACGTGAGTAATATTACCATCATCAAAACATCTTACCATATGTAAAATCACTTCAACTTCTCTAATATTTGATAAGAACTGATTTCCTAAACCTTCACCTTTTGATGCACCTCGTACAAGCCCAGCAATATCAACAAAATCAATAGTTGAGTGTTGAATTTTATCTGGATTTACAATTTTAGCTAGTTCATCTAATCTTTTATCAGGAACAGGAACTACTGCTTTATTTGGTTCAATTGTACAGAATGGATAGTTTTGTGCTTCTGCATTTTGTGCTTTTGTTAAAGCATTAAAAGTTGTACTTTTCCCTACATTTGGTAGTCCTACAATACCTACGCCTAATCCCATAATAATTACCTCGATTTTAATTTTGTTTTTATTATATTAAAAAACAACTAAATTTATGGATAAAAGCTATTGGTAAATAATAATTTACTTAAAAAATTTTCGATATACTTTTGCTATCTTTTATAAAGGAAAAAATATGAATAAACTCATGTGGGCTTTAATAGCCATCATTGGTGCTGTTTGTTTTGGCTATTTAGCCTTACAACAAGGCGAAACTGTTTCTGCTATGTATTTAGTTGTAGCAGCTGTTTGTATCTATATGATTGCATATAGATTCTATGGGCGATTTGTTGCATATACTGTACTGGGACTTGATAAAAATAGAGCAACTCCAGCTATGGTAAACGACGATGGAAGGGATTTTGTTCCTACAAATAAAAATGTACTTTTTGGACACCATTTTGCTGCAATTGCAGGTGCTGGTCCACTAGTTGGTCCAATATTAGCTGCTCAAATGGGATATTTACCATCTATGTTGTGGATTCTTGTTGGTGGAGTTTTTGCAGGTGCTGTTCACGATTTCGTTGTTTTATTTATCTCTTCAAGAAGAGATGGTAAATCTTTAGGAGAAATTGTAAAAGATGAACTTGGAACTTTTGTAGGAAGCATTACTATGATTGCAATATTTGGGATTATGTTAATCATTATTGCAATTTTAGCGATGGTTGTTGTAAAAGCACTTGCTGTTTCTCCTTGGGGTCTATTTACAATTGCTATGACTATTCCAATAGCTATTTTTATGGGAATATATATGAGATTTTTAAGACCAGGAAAAGTTGGAGAAGCTTCAATTATTGGTTTTATTTTACTAATATTTTCTATTCACTATGGAAGCGTAATAGCTGCTGATCCTGTTTGGGCTGCTAGATTTACTTTTGATGCAGTAACACTATCTTGGATTATGATGGCTTATGGATTTATAGCTGCAATTTTACCTGTTTGGTTCTTACTTGCACCTAGAGATTACTTATCAACTTTTTTGAAAATTGGGGTAATTGTTCTTATGGCAATTGCAATTGTTATTGTTGCACCTGAAATTCAGATGCCAAAAACAAACCCACAATATTTTGATGGAAGTGGACCTGTATTTGCTGGTGCTATTTTCCCATTTTTATTTATAACAATTGCTTGTGGAGCTATTAGTGGATTTCACGCATTAATTTCTAGTGGAACTACTCCAAAAATGCTTGAAAATGAGACTCACGCACTTCCTGTTGGATATGGTTCTATGTTAATGGAGAGTGCGGTTGCTATTATGGCACTTATTTGTGCAACTATTTTACACCCAGGATTATATTTTGCAATTAACTCACCTGCAATTTTTATAGGAACAGATGTAGTTGAAGTAGCACAAACTATTTCTTCTTGGGGATTTGTTGTAAATCCTGAAGAGATTATTGGATTAACAAAAAATATTGGTGAAGAGACTATTTTATCAAGAACTGGAGGAGCTCCTACATTTGCTATTGGGGTTGCACTTGTACTTCACGAGCTATTTGGTGGAATTGATATGATGGGATTCTGGTATCACTTTGCTATTTTATTTGAAGCACTATTTATTTTAACTGCTGTTGATGCGGGAACAAGAGCTTGCAGATTTATGGTTCAAGATATTTTAGGAAATTTTTACAAACCTTTAGGAAATACAAATAACTATGCAGCTGGGCTTATTGCTACATTTATTAGTGTTGCTGGTTGGGGATATTTCTTATATCAAGGAGCTATTGATCCAAGAGGTGGTATCTACTCACTTTGGCCACTATTTGGAGTAAGTAACCAAATGTTAGC
>CANRCH010000088.1 GCA_947629065.1 uncultured Aliarcobacter sp. | reverse complement strand
TCATCTGATTTAGTTGTAAGCATCTCTTTTAGAACAGCTGTTGCTCCATAAGCTTCTAATGCCCAAACCTCCATCTCTCCGAATCTTTGACCTCCAAATAGAGCTTTTCCACCTACAGGTTGTTGCGTTACAAGTGAATATGGTCCTGTACTTCTTGCGTGAACTTTTTCATCAACTAAGTGATGAAGTTTTAGCATGTACATATAACCAACATTTACTCTTTCTTTCATTTTTTCACCAGTTTTACCATCAAATAAAACTGATTTTCCATCACTATCCATTTTTGCCATTTCAAACAGTTTTACAAACTCATCAGCTTTAACACCATCAAAAATTTGAGTAGCAAACTTAACCCCTTTTGCCCAATCTTGTGCATATTTGATTAACTCTTCATCATCAATTTTTGTTAGGAACTCTTTTGCATCCATTAGTTTTGCAACACCTGCAACATCTATCATTTTTGCTCTTAATTCTGCTACAAAGTCTGCTCTTTTTGCTCTAAATATATGTTGAATTTGTTTTCCTAGTCTTCTTCCAGCAAGTCCTAAGTGAACTTCAAGAATTTGACCAATATTCATCCTAGATGGAACCCCAAGTGGATTTAGAATAATATCTACACTTGTCCCATCTTCAAGATATGGCATATCAACTTTTGGAACGATATTAGAAACAATACCTTTGTTTCCATGTCGTCCAGCCATTTTATCTCCAACTTTTATCTTTCTTTTTGTTGCAATATAAACTTTTACTTGTGAAATAACTCCACTTGGTAAAATATCATCATGCTCTAAAATTTGAAGTTTTTCTTCATGCTCTTCTCTTAGTTTTGCTTTTTGTCTAATAAAATACTCTTTAATTTCATTATAAGTTTTTTCTATATCTTTTCCAAAAGCAGCAACAACTTTTTTCATAGCAAATCTATTTACACTATTTAATACATCAAGTGTAATTTTTGTACCAGCTTTATATGTATTATCTTCTAACTCTAAATCTTGTACTAAACTATTCTTTTGAAGTAAATCATTAATTTTTAGTGTCTCTTCTCTATCTAGCATTAAAAGTTTGTCATGGTGTTTTAGATTAAGTTCAGCTTTTTCAGACTCTATTTCAGCAACTGCCCTTTCATTTTTCTCATAACCTTTTTTAGTAAACACTTTTACATCAACAACTGTTCCTTCCATTGATGTTGGACAAACTAAAGATTTATTAATAACATGTCCAGCTTTTTCGCCAAAGATTGCTCTTAAAAGTCTCTCTTCAGGAGTTGGTTTAATCTCACCTTTTGGAGTAACTTTTCCAACAAGAATCATTCCCGGAGTTACATAAGTTCCAATTTTTACAATTCCTGAACTATCAAGATGTGTAATATTTTCCTCTTTAACACCTGGTAAATCTCTAGTTATCTCTTCATTACCATGTTTTAACTCTCTACAATCAATATCTTTTTCATAAATATGAACTGAAGTAAATGCATCTTTTTCAATTAATCTTTCACTTAAGATTATAGCATCCTCATAGTTATATCCATTCCATGGCATAAACGCAACCATTGCATTTACTCCAACTGCTAACTCACCTCTATCCATTGAAGGTCCATCAGCAATTACTTGACCTTTTTCTACAAAATCACCTGCTTTTACAGCTGTTCTTTGCTCAAAGTCTGTGTTGTTGTTTGTTCTTACATTTTTGTGTACTTCATAATGATCAATAAATGCACCATTTTCATCATCACCACTAATATAGATATTTTTTGAATCAGCTTTTTCAACAATTCCAGCTCTTTTTGCTTTAATTGCTTCCCATGCATCTCTTGCAACTGTTTTTTCTAATCCAGTTCCAACTATTGGTGCTGTTGGTTTTACTAATGGAACAGCTTGTCTCATCATGTTTGAACCCATAAGTGCTCTATTAGCATCATTATGTTCTAAGAATGGAATTAAAGAAGCTGCAACTCCCATAACCATTTGAGATGAGATATCTATTAAATCAACACTATTTCTATCCATTAAAAGGATTTCACCATCTTTTCTAACTTCAATTAGTGGCTCGATAATTTTTCCATTTTCATCAAGTTTTGTTGAACCTGGTGCAATTACAAGTCCCTCTTCTTGAGTTGCTGTATAGTATGAAATCTCATTTGTAACAACTCCATCAACAACTTTTTTATATGGAGCTTCAATAAATCCTAAATCATTTACTTTTGAAAAAGTTGATAAAGTATTAATAAGTCCAATATTTTGTCCCTCTGGAGTTTCAACTGGACAAATTCTTCCATAGTGAGTTGGGTGAACGTCCCTTACTTCAAATCCAGCTCTTTCTTTTACTAATCCACCCTCACCTAGTGCTGAAAGTCTTCTTTTATGAGTAACTTCAGATAGTGGATTTGTTTGATCCATAAATTGAGATAATTGTCCACTTGTAAAAAACTCTGTAATTGTTGATGTAATCATTTTAGAGTTAATTAAATCATATGGCATTGTATCTTCAAGTGTACCACTTAAAGTTGTCATCTTATCTCTAATTGCTTTTTGCATTTTAATTAAACCAGCGTGTAACTCGTTTGCTAAAAGTTCACCAATAGCTCTAATTCTTCTGTTACCTAAGTGATCTCTATCATCTATATGACCATTTCCAGCTTTTACTCTAATTAAGTATTGAACTGTTTTAATGATATCTTCATAAGTTAAAGTTGTTACATACTCTGGAACATTAACTCCTAACTTATGATTCATTTTCATTCTTCCAACTTTTGTTAAATCATATCTTTCTGGATCAAAGAAAAGTTTTTTAATGAAATCTTTTGCTGCATCTTTTGTTACAGGCTCACCTGGTCTCATTACTTTATAAATTCTTATTGCTGCTAAATCATTTTCATCATCAAGTTGCTCTGTTTGTTTTAAAAGTTTAATAGATTCAGCATCTGCTTTAAACGCATTAATAATTGAATCATCAACATTTGATGCAAGGTCATTTGCAATATCAAATGATTCAAAACCTAAATCAAGAAGTTTTTTAAGTTTTAACTCATCAAGATTTGTTAATGCGTCAAATAAAACTTCCCCAGATTCTGGGTCATAAATTGTATTTGCAGTATATCTATCCATTAATAGTTCAAGTGGATACTCTATTAACTCTAATCCACCTTCAATTAAAGCTTTAGCTTTTCTTGCAGTTAATCTTTTTCCTGCACCAATAATTAAATTACCTTTATCATCTTTTATATCATATTCAATTCTTCCAGTAAAATCATCTGGATTAAATTGTGTTAAGAATTTATTATTTTTGATTTTAACATTTACAATTGGGTAGAACATTTTTATAATGTCCTCTTTTGAATAACCTAATGCTCTAAATAGAATTGTGATTGGAACTTTTCTTCTTTTATTAATTCTTACATATAAAATATCTTTTGCATCATATTCAAAATATAACCAAGAACCTCTATCAGGAATTATTTGTCCTGTATATAAAAGTTTGCTTTCTGTTGTATTTGATTCATCTTCTTTGAAGATAACACCTGGGCTTCTATGTAGTTGATTAACAACAACTCTTTCAACACCATTTACAATAAACGATGTTCTATCAGTCATTAAAGGAATATCTCTAATAAATAAAGATTGTTCTTTTATATCTTTAACACCAATTTTTTCACCAGTCTTTTCGTCAAGATCCCATAATGTAAGTCTTACATTTATTTTTAATGGGATTGAATAAGTAAGACCTCTTACCATAGATTCTCTTACATCATATTTAGGTTTTCCAACTTCACTTCCTAAATAATCTAAAGTTAATCTGTTTTGTGCATCATGAATAGGAAATATAGTTTTAAATACTTTTTCTATTCCAGCATCAGTTCTATCTTTCTCATCAATCATAAGAAAACTGTCATACGAAGTTTGTTGTAGTTGTAATAAGTTTGGAATTTCGATTTTTTGTGGGTTTTTTGCGAAATCTATTCTAAGTCTATTACCAGATTTTAAAGAGTTTAACATGTGACACCTTGTTATAAAATTTGGTTGAGTTTGCTTTAATGTTATAAAGCACAAAAGCATCCATAAAGGATAAGGTTAAAATTCCTAATAAACTTTAACCTTAGCCTTCAAAGATGCCAAAATATATAGGAGGAAATCTCCTATATACCAAAAAAGTTAAATAAAATTATTTAACTTCTACTTTTGCTCCAGCTGCTTCTAATTGAGCTTTAATTGCTTCAGCGTCAGCTTTAGAGATTCCTTCTTTAATTGTTGAAGGAGTTTGTTCAGCAGCATCTTTAGCCTCTTTTAATCCAAGACCTGTAATTGCTCTGATTTCTTTAATTACATTGATTTTTTTATCTCCTGAATCAACGATAATTACGTCAAACTCAGTTTTTTCTTCAGCTGCATCAGCTGCACCTGCAACTGCACCACCAGCTACTGCAACAGGTTGTGCAGAAACTCCAAATTTTTCTTCAAATTCTTTTACTAATTCTGATAATTCTAATACAGATAAACCAGAGATGAATTCTAAAACGTCTTCTTTAGAAATTGCCATTTTCTATCCTTTATTTTTTATTTTTAATATTTTTTTAGCTTAAAATTAAGCAGCCTCTTCTTCTTTTTTTCTTCTAAGAGCATCAAGACCAATAGTAAAGTTTCTAACAGGTCCCATCCATACAGATGCAAGCATTCCAAGAAGTTCTTCTCTTGATGGTAATTTAGCAAATGCATTAACTCTAGCAACATCTGCAATTTCACCTTCAATAATTCCTGATTTAATTGTGAATTTATCTTTTTTTGCAGTTGCGAATTTATCTGCTACTTTACAAGCTGAAATTTGATCTTCAGACCATAAATAGATATTTGCACCACTTAAATCAATATCACCTAAATCAGCAGCTTTTACAGCTTTTGTTACTAAAGTATTTTTAATAACTTGAACTTTAGTATTATTTTCTCTTGCATCATTTCTTAATGATTCTAACTCTTTATGAGTAAGTCCTTTGTAGTCACAAACTACAACTGCAAGCGAGTTTTTAAATTCAGCTGATAGATAATCAATTATCTGTGATTTTTCTTCTCTAGTCATATTCTATATCCTCCTTTCAAAACATCATCCTAGGCGGGGTTTATAAGAAGATGAGGAATCTTCTTACCAGCTGTCTTCAGTTTTAATGTAGTGTTTTGAACACTCAAAAATATTGAACAATTTCAACACTTTTGAATGCAAAAAAGATAAGGAAAAATCCTTATCTAATTTCTAATAATTCCATATTATCTAATATAACTGATGGGCTCATAGTTAAACTAATTGCTGCATTAGTAATATATCTTCCTTTTGCAGTTGAAGGTTTTGCTCTATTAATAGCTCCTATGAAAGCTTCAGCATTTTCTTTAATAGCTTGTGCTGAAAAAGAAACTTTTCCGATAGCTGCTTGCATATTACCTTTTTTATCAACTCTATATGTTACTTGTCCACCTTTAGCATCATTAACTGCTTTAGTAACATCCATTGTAACTGTACCAGTTTTTGGATTTGGCATTAAACCTTTTGGTCCAAGAATTCTTCCAACTTTCCCTACAATTCCCATACAATCAGGAGTTGCAATTAATACATCAAAATTAATATTTCCAGCTTGAATATCTTCTGCTAATTCATCACTTCCAACAATATCAGCACCTGCTGCTTTTGCTTCGTCTATTTTAGCACCTTTTGCAAATACTGCAACTCTTACTGTTTTTCCTGTACCATTTGGAAGAACAACAGCTCCTCTAATCATTTGATCTGCATGTCTTGGATCTACATTTAAATTTAATGCAATTTCAACACTTTCGTCAAATTTAGCTGATTTTAGCTCTTTAACTGTATTACATGCTTCTTCTAAAGAGTATTGTCTATCTTCAACTTTTTGTGTTAATGCTTTATATCTTTTTGAAACTTTTGCCATTTTTTTCTCCGCAATTTTTATTTTTTTTTGCTACCACTATTTAAAAAGTCAGGTGGTCGGACTTTTGTAGAATTATAACTCTACATCTACTCCAATAGATCTTGCACTTCCTGCAACTATTTTTGCAGCTTGTTCTTTATCTTGAGTATTTAAATCTTTGATTTTTAAATCAACGATTTCCATAACTTGTGCTTTAGTTAATTTTCCAACTTTGTTTTTCAGTGGATTATCACTACCTTTTTTAATTCCTGAAATTTTTTTAATTAGTTCAGTCATTGGTGGTTGTTTTAATTCAAATGTAAAGCTTTTATCTGTATAAATTGTAAGAACAACTGGAATTCTATATCCAGCTTTATCTTTAGTTTTTTCATTAAATGCTTTACAAAATTCCATAATATTAACACCTCTTTGTCCAAGTGCTGGTCCAACTGGTGGTGATGGATTTGCTGCTCCCGCTGGAATTTGAAGTTTTAAATAACCTTGAATTTTCTTAGCCATGCTATTCCTTTAAAAATTTTTTAATGATTAGACATTAGGCAAAAAAACTATATAAGAAGCTAAGTTTGTTTGCCTAATAACTAATAAAGAAAGAATTAAACTATTCTTTCTACTTGTGTATATGATATTTCAACTGGAGTATTTCTTCCAAAAATTGAAACATTTAATTTTAAAATCCCTGAAACTAAATCAAAATCTTCTACAATTCCATTAAAGTTTGCAAATGGACCTTCATTTATTCTTACCATTTCACCTTCATCAAATGAAATTTTTGGTTTTGCTGCTGCTTTATTCTCAATTTTTTCTAAAATAAGATTAATATCTTTCTCACTTAAAGCAGTTGGTTTTTTTGATTCACCAATAAATCTTCCAACTTTTGGCATTGATTGAATTCTGTGCCATAGTGCTGTATCTAAATCAATTTTTGCAAAAGCATACGCAGGATATAAAGGTCTTTCTACAATTACCTTTTTTCCTTTTTTAACTTCTATTAAATCTTCAGTAGGAACTAACACTTCAGCAATTCTATCATCTGCCATCTCTTCTGCAAGTTTTAAAAGTGCTTTTTTCACACTTAATTCACTTCCAGAATATGTTTGAATTGCATACCATTTATGTGCCATTTTTGTTCCTTATTTTATAATTGAAGAAAGAGTTAGTGACATGATTCCATCAATTAATGCTAAGTAAAGTGCAATTACAGTTACAACTATAAAAACAGATATATAAGCCGTTCTAATTTGTTCTTTTATAGGAAATATAACTTTTTTAATCTCTGCTTTTACACTTTCAAAATAGCTTGATATTTTACTCACTTTTTTCTCCATATTTTACAAATCATTGTAAATTCTTTTTGAAAAAAATTGAAATTTTCTTCAAAAAAAACTTTAGTGGCAGGCCAGGAGGGACTCGAACCCCCAGCACTCGGATTTGGAATCCGATGCTCTACCATTGGAGCTACTGACCTATAAAGCTTGGGATTTCCCAAGCTTTTTATTGTTAAGATTTTAACTTCACTTCTTTATGAACTGTATGTTTTTTTAATCTTGGACAATATTTTTTAACTTCAAACTTTTCAGTATGAGTTTTTGGATTTTTCCAAGTAGTGTAGTTAATATCTCCACTCTCTTGGCATTTT
>CANRCH010000087.1 GCA_947629065.1 uncultured Aliarcobacter sp. | reverse complement strand
TCTTCAACAACAGTTTTATCAAGGCTTTTTAAATCTCCAAGTTTAAAAAATCTATCATCAATTTTTAGTAGTTCATTGATATTTTCTTTTTCACTTGCACCAAAAAGTCCATCAATTTTCTCATCACTATAAAGTTTTTCACCTTTTGTTCTTGTTCCGCATCCTGTAAAAATTATTTTTGGACTATTTCCTAATTTTTTAAGTCCATTTATATAGCTTCTAGCTGTTGTATCTGCACTATTTGTAACTGTACATGAGTTTATTATTACTATAGAAGCATCTTTTTCATCTTGTGTTACATCAAAATCTTTTAAATTACTCATCATTACTTGAGTATCAAAAATATTTGTTCTACAACCAAAAGTTTTAAAAAAAACTTTTGGTTTTTCTGTACTAAAATTCATTAAAATTTATCCTATCTTTTTGTTATTATATCTTCTAAATCTGGTGTTGAAACAATCTTTCTTTCACTTGCACCATAGTGGTTTTTTGAGCTATTTATATTTATTTGTTGAGTTGGGTAAGCAATATCTATATCATCCTCTTTTCTTAATGCCTCAAGAATTTCAGAGCTAATTGTACTTCTTAAAACAAGTGCTGCTGTTGCATTTGTAAGATACCAAGCTGAAATTACAGTTCCATAAGGCTCTATAAAAGTAAATACTCTTGGCTCAACTCCTGTTGCTCTTAATTGATATTTACTTCTCATTTTTGTTAGCTGTTTTCTTGTAACATCGCTATAACCTTTTGAGTAATGTTTTAAAATCTCTCTAATTATTTTTTGTGCTTTTTTGTGATTTGAATCAAAAGTAAGTGTAATATCTATTCCATCCCAAACTGTTTTCAACTCGCTGTGTGTATAGTTTGCAATAAGCTCTGAAAATATATAGTTATTTGGTATAAAAAATATTCTTCCAGCTCGTCTATTTTTCATATAAGTTACAAGTGTAACATCTTCTCTTATTGTTATTTTAAATAATGAAATATCTAAAACATCTCCAACAGTTTCAACTTCACCTTTTGATACTCTAATTCTATCTCCAACTTGAATAAATCCAGATGTTACAATAACCATCCATCCAAAAAGTGACATAAACCAATCTTTTAAAGCAATTGCAATTCCAGCTGATGCAAATCCAAGGATTGTAACCAGATATGAAACATTATCAATATATGAAAAAAGAAGTACCATTAAAATTAAAAATACTAAAGTAAAATTTATTATTTTATTTACCATATAGTAGTTTTCATTTTGTGAGAAATACTTTCTAAGTGCTAGTTTTACTACAAAAGATATTGCAAACATTATTAAAATAATTACAAAAATTGTAAGCATTTTCTCTATTTGTTGAGAAATTTGATTTTTTGTCTCCAAAATAACCTGCTCAACTTTTTTTGTATAAACTTCTGAAGTTGTATCAATAATATCAAGAACTACTTCAAAATCTCGTCTTTGTTTATCTAAATATGTGATTTGTTCTTTGTATTCAAGCTTATCTTCAAGGTTATAAAGTTTTACATAAGAGTTTAACTCCTCATCTAATAACTTCAATAAAATTGCAATTTGTTGCTCAATTCCATTAAATTGTAGCTTATTATTCTCAAGTTTTTTAATATTTGAAAGTGCATTTATTATTCCAAAAGGGTTTGTGATTGGATCAAACTTTTCAACTTCAGGTGGATTCATAAGCCCACCAATAGGAGATCCTTTATATTCAGATAGAAGTTCAAGCTCGTTTTCTTTTACTCTGATTTTATTTGAGAGTTGAAAACTCTCCTCTTCATTTAAGTTTGTTTTTCTTTTAAGACTACTTTTTAAACTATCTAATTCATTTAAAATTTTACTATATGAAAGGTAGTTTGAATACCTTTTTATAAGAATATTATCTTTTAAGGTTTGTTCAATTCTTGCAATATTTTCGTGTAAGATATTTATTTCTACCATAGTTTCAATATCATCACTAGTATCTTTTATAATCTCATCTTTTATCTCTTCTGTTGCTTCATTTTTTACAATATTATTGGCATTTAGATTTAAAACAAAAAATGATAAAAAAATAGATATAAGTAGTTTTTTAATCACTTAAAAGCCTTTTAAAATTTCAATTACGCTCTCTTTTGATACTTCATCACTAATTTTACAATCTCCAATTCCAACTGCTAGAATAAATTTTATTTTATTATTGCTTGATTTTTTATCTAGGAAAAATAGTTCATAAAATGCTTCAACATCTTCTATTTCAAAACTTGTTGGAATATTATACTTTTGAAGTAAATTTTTTACTCTTTCTTCTTCATCTTTACTCATGATTCCAAGTTTTACTGAAAGTGCATTTGCCATACAAATTCCAATACCTACAGCTTCACCATGAAGATATGTTTTGTAGTTTGTAATATTTTCTATTACATGCCCAAAAGTGTGTCCATAATTTAATGCAGCTCTTAATCCCTGCTCTTTTTCATCTTGTGAAACTACCCAAGCTTTTGTAGAGACTGATTTCTCAATAGCTAGGTCTATGTTTTTTTCATCATTTAAGTCATTGTTTTCAAGCCAAGCAAAAAAATCTTTATCAAAACAAACAGCCATTTTTACAATCTCAGCAACTCCAGCACCAAACTCTCTTTTTGGAAGAGTTTTCAAAAAACTAGAATCTATATAAACAGCTTTTGGTTGATGAAAAGAACCAATTAGATTTTTTCCATATTTGTTGTTTATTCCTGTTTTACCACCAACACTTGCATCAACTTGAGATAAAAGAGTTGTAGGAATTTGCACAAAATCAATTCCTCTTTGATAAATTGAAGCAGCAAAACCTGTCATATCTCCAATAACTCCACCACCAAAAGCAATAAGAAGTGATTTTCTATCCAGTCTTGATTCAAAACAAGAGTTTAAAATATCTTGTAAAGTATCCATATTTTTGTACTCTTCACCATCAGGAATAGTAAAAAAATATAACTCTTTTGCTTTTAATACAGATTTTAAATACTCAAGATGAAAACCAGCAACCGTAGGATTTGTAACTACAAGAACTTTTCTATCAAAACTTAAGTTTTGCAGTTTTTCAATATATATTTTATAAGAATTTTCAGGGTTTAGCGTAATATCTACTATCATTTTAATTTCTTTCTTTTTTATTAAATAGATGTAGATATTAGCTAATTTTTGCTAAAAAAAGGCTTTTTGTAAGATTTAAAACTCAAAAACCTCTATAAAAATTTCAAGTCTTAAATCAGGGAACTCTTCTTGAATTAAGAATTTAAGCTCTTTAATATCTTGTTCAATTTCATATCCCATAGTATCATCTTCAACACTCATTGAAATTACTAATAAAACCTCATTTGAACCAATAAACATACTTCTAATTGAGTTTATATGAAGTAGTACATGCGACTCTTCTTTTATTATTCTTTTTATTTTTTTAATGCTTTCTCTATCTAAACTTTCACCAACGATTAGTTTTTTTAACTCAATAAAAAGTATTGAAGATAGAACCAATAAAAGTATTCCAATTAAAACTGCTGCAATTCCATCAAAAATAGGATGGACAAACTGTGAAAATATTAGTCCAATACCTAAAATCATAAGTCCTAATAGTGCACCTGAATCTTCAATTAAAACTACCAAAATATGTGAAGATGAACTATTTTTTATAGTTTGAAACATATTTCTAAGGTTTGATTTACTCTCTTTTAATGCAATTCTAAGTGCTGTTCCTTCAAGAATAATTGAAAAAACAATAATTGCAACTATTAGCCATACATTTGTAATTGGTTCTGGATTTGATATTTTTATAACACCTTGATAGATTGAAAACAGCCCACCAAGTAAAAATAGTACAACTGCAACAACAAAAGACCAAAAAAAGTTTGCTTTTCCTTGACCAAAGGCATAAGTTTCACTTTTACCTCTTTTTGCTTGGCTTTCACCTAATAAAACTAAACCTTGGTTTCCACAATCAGCCACACTATGAACAGCTTCAGCCAACATAGATGCACTTCCTGTAACAACCGCTGCACCACCTTTTGCAATAGCAATTAAGCCATTTGCCAATAAAGCTGCTTTTACACTTTTAGACATTTCGTTTTCCAAGATTTTGATTTGAATTAATTTTGTAAGTTACTCTAAAATAAGTTTTATAGAGATTTTGTAAGTTAAAGTTTTTCTGCTGGGAGTCCATTTCTTCTTTTCTATATTAAATTTTCGAAATTCTATATTTTATATAATTAAAAATAACTTATAAAAAGAGATAACAAGTCTCAATATGATAAAATTTAAAAATAATAATTTTAAGGAAATAGTATGAAATTTAAAATTTTCGTAGATGGACAGCATGGAACAACAGGTCTAAAAATTCACGAAATGCTTGAAAATAGAGACGATGTTGAACTTCTAACAATAAAAGAGGAAGAAAAAAAAGATATTAATAAAAGAAAAGAACTTCTAAATAGTGCTGATTTAGTTTTTTTATGTTTACCTGATGATGCTTCAAGAGAGTCTGTATCATTAATAAAAAATAGTAAAACAAAAGTAATTGATGCAAGTACAGCACATAGAACAAATAAAAACTGGACTTATGGAATACCTGAATTAACATCAAAACAAAGAGATAAAATCAAAAATTCCACTAGAGTTTGTGTTCCAGGATGCCACGCAAGTGGGCTTATTTTGGCTATGAAACCATTAAGAGAGAATAAAATTATAAGAAAAAACCACAAATTAATTTGCCATTCAATAACTGGTTTTAGTGGTGGTGGAAGTTCTATGATAAATGATTATAAAAATGGAAATTTTGAACTTATTGGTGGACAAAGACCTTATGCACTAGGACTAAATCATAAACATTTACCTGAAATGAAATATATTTTAAAACTAAATGAAGCACCTATATTTACACCAAGTGTTGGAAATTTTGAACAAGGTATGCTAGTAATAAGAGTAATTGAAAATAATGATGAGTATTTAGATAATGGATTCTTAAATCCTATGAAATGCAATAATACGAACTCTTTAGAGATTTCAGTTTATGAAAATAAAACAGATTTAGTAGTGATTTCTAGACTTGATAATCTTGGAAAAGGTGCAAGTGGGGCTGCTGTTCAGTGTATGAATATAATGTTAGGGCTTGAAGAGAAAAAAGGTTTAGAAATGGCATAAAACTAGGGGAATTATTTCCTAGTTTTATTTAGAAATAATCACTGTATCTCGCCCAGTTTGTTTTGCTTCATACATAGAAATATCTGCTCTTTTTATCAAATTTCTAAGACTCTCACCCTCTTTCATTTTAGCAATTCCTGCACTAAATGTAAGATTTATTTTTATTTCTTCATCTATAAAAATAGGATTTTCTTTAAAATATGTTTGCATTCTAGCTATGATTTTTGAACTTACATTATCATTTGCTCTTGAAAAAAGTATTACAAACTCTTCTCCACCAAATCTTCCAAATAAGTCATACTCTCTAATAATATGACTACTATTTTCTACAAATTTTTTTAAAACTATATCACCAGCTTCATGACCATAGCTGTCATTTATACTTTTAAAGAAATCAATATCTATCATGCATAAATCAATATCATCTTTATGACGATTTGCAACTTTTATCATCAATTCAGCTTGTTACATAAAATATCTTCTATTATCAGCTTGAGTTAAGGGGTCTTTATTTGCTAATTCTTGAAGTTGATTGATAAATATATTTCTTTCTGACAATAAAGAGTATATAAACAAAGAACTCAAAGATAAAGATGATATAGCTAAACTAGCATAAAATACTCTATCAGATGCACTTAAATTTTCCATAAAAGCATATCCAGTTGAAGCAATATATACAATCACCAAACTAATTAGTAGATTCATTGTAGTAATTGATTTAATTCCTAATCTTCCTATCCAAAGAACAAGTGGATATGAAAATACCAAAATCAAAATTGAACCTTTTTCCAAATCCAATTGAAAAATATAGTAAAAAAATATAATACTAGCAATAAATATTGCCAAATCAAACAAAGATGGTTTAGTAAATCTCTTTTGGGTACAAACCCAAGCTAATACTAAAGGTGCGAATATCAATTGTCCCAAAGAGTTTCCTATCCACCAACTAATCCATGCATTTGCTACTAAATCTAATGAAGCTAATGGTTTTTGGATACCGTGTTCTAACCAAAACTGTCCAAACCAACCAAAAGTTTCGGCTGGAATACTACTAACAGCAAATAAAATTAAAACACCAAAAGTAGCACTAATAGGTTGTAAAATAAAAAATACTATTGAGATAAAAACAATTACATCTTTTGGTCTATCAAAGCTTTTTGATAATTTTAAACGATGAAATAAATATCCACCTAAAATTCCTTCTAAAGCATTAAAGATTCCTATTCCCAAACCACCTAAAATTGATGGTCCAGAATAATAGGATAAAATCATCTGTCCCAAAATAACACCAAAAGCAACTCTTGGTCCAAAAAGTATAAAAAATGCTAAAGCTATACCCTCAGGAGCAAATAAAACACTTGTTACATTTCCATATTCAACAGAAGCAGCAAAACTTAAGCTACCAAATACTAAATAAGCACTAGCTAATATTATATTTAAACTAACTATTTTCATAAAATTATACTGATTTATATTTTTAATTTCAGAAATTTCTACTATACTATTAAGCACTTAAACTTGTTTTATACTCCATAAACTCTTCGTAAGTTCCTTTAAAATCAATTATACTTCCATCATTTTGAATCTCTATAATTCTATTTGCATAAGCATCAAGTAACTCTCTATCGTGTGTTACACAAATTACAGATCCAACATATTGATGAAGACCTTCACCTAAAGCAATAATAGCTTCAAGGTCAAGGTGGTTTGTAGGTTCATCAAGTACAAGGAAGTTTCCTTGCTCTAGCATAATTTTAGAAAGCATCATTCTGTGTTTTTCACCCCCACTACAAGAATCAACTTTTTTCTCTTGCTCTTGACCGTTAAATAACATTCTTCCTAAACAGTTTCTAATCTCTGCAATATCAGCATCTCTATCAAAGTTTCTTAACCAGTCATAAAGTGTCATATCACCTTTTATTCTATCTGTTGTATTTTGTGGGAAATATGAGTGTTGGATTGTTGCACCCCATAAAACCTCTCCAGTATCAGCTTTAATATTGTCCATTAAAATTTCACAAAGTGTTGTTTTCCCAACTCCATTTGGTCCAATTAATGCAATTTTATCACCTTTTTCAAGGCTAAATGAAACATCATTTAATACAACATGCTCTCCATAAGATTTTGATATATTTTTAACTGTTAAAAGCTCTTTTCCAACTTCTCTTTTTTGTCTAAAAATAATAGATGGATCTCGTCTGCTTGAAACTTCAATTGCTTGAATATCAAGTTTGTCAAGTTGTTTTTGTCTTGAAGTTGCTTGTTTTGCTTTTGAAGCATTTGCACTAAATCTTGCAATAAATTTTTCTAATTCCTCTTTCTCTTTTTGTTTTTTACTAACATCTGCTTGTTGTTGTTTTGCAATAACTGTTGAAGCTATATACCAATCATCATAATTTCCAGAAAACT
>CANRCH010000086.1 GCA_947629065.1 uncultured Aliarcobacter sp. | reverse complement strand
AATTTACTATTAAGAAGGATTATATATATGCATTATTATAGAATTTATGTTTAAAATTATTTTTTTAGAGTATTAAAGATAGAATTTTATCTTTTCTATATAAATAATCTAAAATTTAAAATAAATAATATTATAATAATAACTAGTGTATAAAAAATAATTAATAATCCTTAAAATAACTAAAAAAGTTTTAAGTAAAAACAAAGATTATTTTATATAGTATTTTGAAATATTTAATTTCGAAAGAAAAAAGGAGAAAAACATGAATAAGAATAGATTCTTAAGCGTAGTTGCTAGTGCAGCTTGTTTATTTATCGGAGGTAATGCTTTTGCACTTACTTTACAAGAGAGCGTTGTAGAAGCACTACAAACAAATCCCGTTGTTCAAGAAAGACTAAAAAACTTTCACGAAACTCAACAAGATTTAGAAATAGTTAAATCTGAATGGTTACCATCTTTAGATTATAGAGGAACTATAGGTATCGCAAATTCTGGTCACTTTAAAGATGGTAATAAAGATAAAAAATGGAATCACGATATTTCTGGAGCCGATAAAGGAAATTATGCTAGTTACTCAAACTCATTAAAACTTACTCAAAATATTTTTAATGGTTTTAGTACAACTCATAAAATGAACTATCAAGAAGCTAGAATCATGGCTGCAGCTCATCACTATGTAGAAAATGCAAATGATATTGCATTTCAAATGGTAGGTGCTTATATTGATCTTATTAGAAGTTATAAGCTTCTACAAATTGCAAAAGAAAATGTTGCAATAAATAAAAAAATATATGAAGATGTTCAATCATTATATGAGCAAGGTCTTACAAACAAATCAGAGATGACAAAAATCAATGCATCTTTATCTCTAGCAAACTCGAACTTAACAGTTAATCAAAACAATACAATTGATAAAGAAGCTAGATTTAAAAGACTATTTGGAAGATCTGTAAATGTTGGAACTCTTGAAATGCCAAGATTAGATTTTGCAATGCCAGAAAGTAAAGAAAGAGCAACTCAAATAGCAATTACAAATAATCCATCTTTAATAGTAAGTAATTTTAATATTAAAGGGGCTCAAGAACTTTATAAACAAAAGCAAAGTAAATTCTATCCAATTATTGATTTAGAGTTTGAACAACTATATAATGACTATACAAATCAAAATAAATGGGATTCTCAAGACGACAGACAAAGAGCTTATGTTGTACTGAACTGGAATCTATTTAACGGACTTGCAGATGTTGCAGATGTTCAAAAATCTAAATCAACTATAAATAGAGAAGTTGAAATTTTAAGAGATTTAAAAAGACAAACTATTGAAGGTCTAGAACTTTCATGGAATGCTTATGAAATGATTGGAAAACAATTAAAAGATTTAGAAACTTATTACGAAAACTCTGAAGAGACTTTAGAAAGCTACCAAAGTGAGTATGAAATGGGAAGAAGAACACTTCTTGATTTACTTTCTGCTCAAAATGACTTAGTTAGTTCTAAAACTCAAATCGTAAATGCACAAATGGATAAACTATATTCACAATATAGAATTCTAGATGCAATGGGAATGATGGTAAGTTCAATTGTTGAAGATAAAGATTATAATAAATTAATTAACCCTACAATTAACCCACTTGTTGTTGTAGAAGATGAATTACCAGTTAATTATGATGTAGATGGTGATGGTATTGTAGATAGCTTAGATATTTGTGATAACTCAGTTCTTGGACAAGATGATATTACTCCTTATGGTTGTAACAAAGAGAAAAAAGATAGCGATTTTGATGGAATTCCAGATAGCAAAGATCAATGTCCAGATACTCCTTTTGGTGCACCTGTTGATGAAAATGGTTGTGAAGTTGATGGAGCAAATAAATTTGCTGCAAATAGTGAAGATTATCTAGTACAAGCTTTACAATATACAGAAAATAGTCCTAAAAAAGATTCTAAATTAGGTCTTTATGATTATGAATTTAATACAGTTGCAGCTAAAAATGTTCAATCAACAGATTTAGATAAACATTTATATTATGATGATTTTGCAATGATCAGAAGATATGATTTCTTAAATATGAATGAAAACAATACTGAGTCATTAGATAAAATTGCAAATGAGTTAAAACAATACAATGATACAAATGCAGTTGTTACAATTATTGGTAACACAAGAGCAAACAGTGATAAACAAGATAGTTTCGAAACAGCTCAAAAATATGCTAATAATGTAAAAGAAGAGCTACAAAATAGAGGTGTAGATAGTAAAATATTACATGCACAATCAAGAGTAGATTATGATAGAGCATTTTTACAAACAAATTTTGGAGATAAGAAATTAAATGATGTTACAGCAGTAGCAGTTTATGTTCCAAAAGCATCAGTTGTAGCACCTGTTCAAATTTTAGATGATGACCAAGATGGTGTTCCAAATAATTTAGATCAATGTCCAGATACTCCAAAAGGTTATGCAGTTGATGAGTATGGTTGTACACAACCTATTAACTTAGAGATATTATTTGAAAATAACTCTGCAAAAATTTTAGAAAACTCTAAAGATAAAGTTCTAGCATTCGCAAAATATTTAAATGATAATAAAGGGTTTGATGCGATTATTGAAGGACACGCAAGTAAAGAGGGAAGAAGTTCAGCTCAATATAATACAGTTCTTTCACAAAAAAGAGCAGATGCTGTTAAACAACTTATTATAGACAATGGTGTTGAAGCTTCTAGGTTACAATCAGTTGGAAAAGGGTATAATGAACCAGTTGCAGATAATAGTACTGCAGAAGGTCAAGCAAAAAACAGAAGAATTCAAGCTATATTAGTGAGAAAATAAAAATTCAAGGGGTTTGGTTTGGAAAAAAATTTTTTAGACGATAGTCTATTAAAGAGTTTGGTTTTATTTACGAAATTGTTTCACAAGCCTTACTCTGCACAGTCTTTAATTTCGGGTCTTCCTTTAGATAAAACAGTAAGTAAAAACTTACTGTTTTCTAAAGATAAAAAAAAGTCTTTGTTCTCAAGAATAGCCTTAAGAGCTGGTCTTAAATCTACATTAGTTGAAAAACCAATTTCAGAATTTTTAAATATTCAATTACCTTGTATACTACTTTTAAAAGATGACAATGCTTGTATATTAGATGCTATAAGTGATGATAAAACAAAAGCAAAAATAGTTTTTAGTGAAAATGATGAAGCTCTTGAAGAGTGGGTAGAAATAAGTAAGCTAGAAGAAGATTACTTAGGATATGCATATATGCTAAAGAAAATCTATGAATATGAAGATGAAAAAGGTAGTAAAAGACTTGATTTATCTCATCAAAAACATTGGTTTTGGAGTACTTTAGGTTTCTCAAAGAAGATATACCAAGATGTTATAATCGCATCTATTTTGATAAATCTATTCGTTTTAGCAACACCACTTTTTACAATGAATGTATATGATAGGGTTATTCCTAACAACGCACAAGAAACACTTATGGTTTTTACAATAGGTATTATTATTGTATTTTTACTTGATGCATCATTGAAGTTTATTCGTTCTTATTTTCTCGAAATAGCAGCAAAAAAGAGTGATATTATTATGTCTTCAATTATATTTGAAAAAGTTTTAGATTTAAAACTATCTTCTCATCCTGCATCTGTTGGATCTTTTGCTAATAATATTAAGAGTTTTGATAGTGTAAGAGGATTCTTAACAAATGCAACAATGAATGTTTTAATAGACTTCCCATTTGCTATACTATTTTTAGGTGTAATATTCTATCTATCTGGAATATTAGTTCTTGTTCCCATAGTTACAATTTTGATTATTGTAATTTATGCACTAATTATTAAAAAACCATTAAAAGAGAGTATTGAAAGCACATATGAAGCAAGTGCAAAGAAAAATGGAATTTTAATTGAAGCTTTACAAAATATTGAAACAGTAAAAACCCATGGAATGAGTGGAAAAATTCAATATGAATGGGAAGAATCAACAGGTGAAATCGCAAATAAGAGTTTGAAATCAAAGTTAATTTCTTCATCAATCCCAACTGTTACAGGTCTTATGGTTGGATTAAATACAGTTCTTGTTGTATGTTTTGGAGTATTTTTAATCCAAGATTTTCAACTTACAATGGGAGGATTAATTGCAACAATGATTCTTTCAGGAAGAGCTATTTCTCCAATGGGACAACTTGTAGCATTAATTACAAATTTTGAAGATACAAAAACATCTTTTAAAATGCTTGATGAAATTGTAAATAAACCTCTTGAAAGACCACTTGCTAAAGAGTTTGTAAAAAGAGAAAAACTAAAAGGAAATATTGAGTTTATAGATGTAAGCTTTAAATATCCAAATAGTGATGCTTATGCTCTTAAAAATGTTAGTTTTAAAATAAATGAAGGCGAAAAAGTTGCATTTATTGGAAGAATAGGTAGTGGAAAATCTACTATTGCTAAACTTATATTAAAACTATATGAACCAGAAAGTGGAACTATTTTAGTAGATGGAATTGATATAAATCAGTTAGATCCAAGTGATATTAGAGAAAATGTGAGTTATGTTCCTCAAGATATAAATCTATTTAGAGGAAATATGAAACAAAATATTTTAGGGTCACATAAATTTATAAATGATGAGTGGATGTTAGAGTGTGCAAAAACTTCTGGGACAGATGAGTTTGTAAAATTACACCCATCAGGTTATGATATGCCAATTGGAGAAAGAGGTCAAGGTTTAAGTGGAGGTCAAAGACAAAGCGTTGGAATAGCAAGAGCTTTAATAAATGCTTCTGATACTTGGCTTTTTGATGAGCCAACAAATGCAATGGATCAAACAAGTGAGAATTTAGTTTTAAATAATTTAAAAGCAATTTCAGATGACAAAACTCTACTTCTAGTTACTCAAAAAATGAGTCTTTTGGCTCTTGCAGATAGAGTAATAGTTATGAATAATGCTCAAAAAGTACTTGATGGAACAAAAGAAGAGGTAATAAGTGCTCTAGGAGGACAGAATAATGGCTAGTATTTTTAGTGCATTTTTTCAAAAAAATCCAAAATTAAATACAAGAAATCTTAGTAAAAAAGATATAGAGTATGTAAATAGCCTTAGTGCAGCTGTTTTAGAAACAAACTCAAAAAGATTACATTGGGTTCTTATTTCATTTTTAATAACAATTTCTATTTTTATAGCTTGGGCTTACTATGCTGAAATAGATGAAATTGCAAGAGGAAATGGAAAAGTTGTTCCAAGTGGACAAAATCAGATTATTCAAAACCTTGAAGGTGGAATTGTTTCTGAAATTTTGGTTGAAGAGGGGCAAAGTGTTGTAAAAGATCAAGTATTATTGAGAATTTCAAATGAAAAAGGTATTTTTACAGCAATGTCAAGTGAGCTAAAAGCTCTATATTTAAAAGCACAAATTAAAAGACTTCGAGCAGAATTAAAAAGAGAAGAATTTGTTTATGAAAAAGGTGAAGATGAGAAGTTTAATGAACTTTTAGAAAATGAAAAAGCTCTTTTTGATACAAATAAAAGACAACTAGAATCAAAAATTTTAATCTTAAAAGATCAAATAAAACAAAAACAGAGTGAACTTCAAGATGCAAGACAAACAGGGCAACACGCTAAGTTCTCTCTTGATGCTATAAACAAAGAAGTTGAGATGACAAAACCTATGGTTGAAAGAGGAATTAGATCTCAAGTTGATTTCTTAAAACTTCAAAGAGAGCAAAGTGATGCAAGACAAAAAGTTACTAGTTCATCACTTGCAGCAAATAAAATAAATTTAGAGATTTCTGAATTAAACAAAAAAATAAATGAAACAAATGAAGCTTATGATTCTCAAATTAGAGAAAAATTAAATGAAGCTGTAACACAGTTAAAAGATACAGAAGCTTCAAGTATTGCAGCAACTGATCAAGTAGAAAGAACAGTCGTAAAAGCACCTGTAAATGGATTAGTACAAAAAATGTATGTAAATACAATTGGTGGAAGTATTAAACCAGCACAAGAACTTCTTGAGATTGTTCCAACTGATAGTAAACTAATAGTTGAAGTAAAAGTTTTACCAAAAGATATAGGATTTATATATTTAGATCAAAAAGCTATTGTTAAGTTTTCAGCATTTGATTTCTCTATTTTTGGTGGACTTGATGGTAAAGTTATAGGAATAAGTCCCGATTCAATTACAGAAAAAGATGATAAAACTTTTTATATTGTAAGAATTGAAACAGAAAAAAATTATATTGGGGAAGAAGAAAAGCAAAAACATATTATTCCAGGTATGGTTGCAGATGTTGATATTTTAACAGGTAAGAAAACGGTACTTAACTATATTCTAAAACCAATTTTAAAAACAAAAACATATACTTTTACGGAGAGATAATTGAAACTAGCGTTGTGTAGTAATGATATTAATATTTTACATAGGTGGGAAGGACAATTAAGTTCTTACTATGATTTAGAATTTATAAATGATATACAAAGCCTTGAAAACGTAAAAGAATCAATTATAGTGATTAGTTCGTGTACAAATATTGGAAATAAAAGTTTATTTCTCGCTAAATTAGTAGAAAACAAAAATAAGATTTTAATTTGTGAAAGAACACCAAACCTAAATAGTGCAAAAAACTATTTTGCACTTGGTGTTTATGGATATGGAAATTCTGTAATGAGTAGTTCTTATATCATTTCTGCTATTGAATCAATTAAAAATGGATTTGTTTGGCTTTTACCACAAATTACAACAGAACTTTTAAAAGATGTAAGTAATGTAAAAGAAAATGATGATATATCTACTTTTGAAAACCTTACTCCTACAGAAAAAAGAGTAGCAACCCTTCTTAAAGATGGATTTAGAAATCAAGAGATTTGTGATATGCTTGAAATTAGTATAAATACTGTTAAAAAACATGTAAAAAATGTTTATGATAAGCTAAATGTAAAGGATAGAATAGAATTCTCTAATCTTTTTAGCTAATGTTTATAGTAAATATTACTTAACCAAAAATTAATAATTATTTAATATAACTAAACTTATATTATCTCAGAAATTAATTCAATTGTTATTTTTTATAAAAATAACATTATTGCTATTTTATTTCTATAAGCCCCTAAATTTCAGCTTTATCAAAGTTTATTTACTATAAAGTTTTTGAATTTAAAATTAAATAAGGAGTTTTTCATGAACAAAGCTGAATTTATTGATGCAGTTGCTGAAAAAGCAGGATTATCTAAAAAAGATGCAAAAGGTGCAGTTGATGCAGTTTTAGAAACTATTACAGAGGCTTTAGTTAAAAAAGACAGTGTAAGCTTTATTGGGTTTGGTACATTCTCAACAGCTGATAGAGCTGCTAGAGTTGCAAAAGTTCCAGGAACAGATAGAACAGTAGAAGTTGCGGCAACAACAGTTGCTAAATTTAAAGTGGGAAAAGCTTTAAAAGACGCAGTTGCAGCAGCTAAATAATCTTTGTAAAAAGGCTTGAGTTTTTTTGGCTCAAGCTTTTTTATTTTCTTTTTTTTGCCTGTATGATGAAATTGGTAGACATGCTAGATTCAAAATCTGGTTCCCTTTGGGAGTATCGGTTCGACTCCGATTACAGGTACCACTTTAAAAACCTTTTAAATCCCCATAAAATCGAACTTTATCACTCTTTTTAAGCTTTATTATTTTTTAGCTTTCCAACCCATTTCCAACCTTAAAGTAAAAAGCTTAAGATACATTTTATAGAATTCACACCTATTTCACACCTTGCATTAAATTTCTTAGGTGTTTTAATTTTGCTTTGTTTCTAGGATTTTGTTTAAAAGCTTTATCTTTTAAAATATCTGGAAAGGTTCTTGA
>CANRCH010000085.1 GCA_947629065.1 uncultured Aliarcobacter sp. | reverse complement strand
CCAAGTTTTACTGCAATATTTAAAGCTATTGTAGTTTTTCCACTACCACCTTTTTCATTACAAACTGAAATTATCATATTAATTCCTTAGATTATTTATATGGATAATTATATATAAAATGATATTAATTTACTATTAGATTAATATTAGTTTACCAATTAATTATTATTAGTAAACTATTTGTTTATACTAGTTTACCCCTATAGCTTTAAAAACAGCATCAATAGGATCGGAATAGATTAACAATTGAAATTTACTCAATAATTCTGGCGGAACTTTTCCTATATGAATCATGTCTACAACAGGAATTAATACTTTTTTAGCACCAGCATCACTTGCAATTTGAAGAGCATCAGGTAAAGAATCTGTTCCAATTACAGTTCCACCAATAGAAAATGAACCTAAAATAACTGTTTGAGATAGGATAGGTCTTTCTAAAATACCGCTGCAGAGTGATAAAAATACAGCTAATGATACTCCTTTTGATTTTCCAATACCATTTAAATCTGTTGCTTTTAAATAGTAGTCATAGTCTTTGTATTTAGCATTAACACTTACTCTATTTAAATTTGCTTGTATATAATTTGATGCTTCTTTTATATCATCTTTAATATCACTAGAACTACTAAATCCAGCAGTTTCTAATTTTCCACTTCCAGACATTGTTTGTAAATCAAATCTAAAAAGCCCTTTATGAGAAGTATCTGGATTAGTTGCAACTGTGTATAATGAACCATTAGGAAGTTCACCATCTGGAATTAAACTATTTCCACCACTTTCGGGAACATTTACTCTAATTTCATCACTATTTTCTAAATCAATATATGAAAAATTTACATCATAAAATTCCATACCACCAATTTTTTTAAGCTGTTCTTTTATTCTTCTTCTTCCAACAAGTGCGTATTCAAGAGCAGTTCTTACATCTTCTTTTGTGTAATTTTCATCAGGAAATAGAAGTTTTAAAAGACCACTAACAGTTTTTTTAACAGCTTTAGAATCTCTTTGGTTTAAATCTCTTCCTAGTTTAAAATATTTATCAATTGCATTTGAGAAATTATATTTTTGAAGTTCTCTCATCCATTCAGCCATGAAATCTGTAATAAAACCATATTCATTTGTAAAAAATTCAGGTCTCATCTTAGGAACTTCCCAACCTGGTAAATAATGGTGGAATCTATCAAAAAATGCAGTATCAATCATCTCTTTTGGAAAAGGACTTAAAAGATGAGAAGTTTTAACAATATTTTCTATACTTCCATCAATATTTCCTACAAATATCATTGAAGCTTTTGCTATTTTTTGCTCTTTTCCTCTTGCAAATGAACCACTTTCCATATAATCTTTCATTATTTGAACGCCATCTTTATCTTTGAATCTAATCCCTGCAACTTCATCAAATGCAACTATATCCCAAAGACCAACTAATCCCATAGTTCTGCTACCCATATTATAAAAAAGATTAGCAACAGTTGTTTGACCACCACTTACAAGTATAGAGTTTGGAGATATCTCTTTATAAACAAACGACTTTCCAGTACCTCTTGGACCTAGTTCACACATATTGTAATTATTTTCCACAAATGGAATAAGTCTAGCTAGTAAATGCCATTTTGTTTTTTCATCTAAGTTAGTTGGTTCCATTCCAGTTGAACGAATTAAAACATCAATCCACTCATCATTTGTAAATGATTTTCTTTTTGCTACAAACCCTTCAAAATCCATATTTGGCATTTGTATAGGTTTTAAATTTTGAATTATAAATGGACTTGATTTAGAGTTTTCATCACTAAAATACTCAATTGTCATAATACACCAAATACCACCAGCTAAAAGCTTTTGATAATTTGTTACATATTCACTTTCAATAAAAATATTTTTTATTCCTAAATTTGAAAATTCTGCTTCATAAATATCTTTATTTTCATTTAGTTTTACACTAACCTTATCAATAACTTTGTATCTGCCCTGCTCTTTGATTCTTGATTTAACAACTTCTGCTTCATCAGGTCTTACATAATTTTTTGCAAGGATATCTTTAACTTTTTGTACACCTTCAGTTATTTGTTCTTCATTATCAGTTGCACAATACATTCCAAGAAGATACTCAAGTACATATATAGGAACATTAGCTCCATCTTTAATAGATTTTGTTAAATCTTTTCTTACAACAAGTCCGCCATATACTTCATTTAATTTTTCATTTAAACCCATTATAATTCCTTTTAAAACTCATCAAAATCATTAAAAAATGCTAATTGTAGTTTAACATCATATGCTTTGTATATAGGTTGTTCACTACTATTTTCAATAACTTTTTTCATAGTAAATTTAATAAACTTACCACTATATTTATCAGCAATACCTTTAAAATTAAATCTTAATTTATTTTCTCTATTTCTATTTTCTTCATCTGTACTGCTTAGTGTTATTTTATGTTTATCACTAAGTTCAACTCCATCTTCGCCATAAAATCCACAAACAAGTGTAATAGGCTTAACTTTATCGTTTATTGGTTCTTCTTGATAAATAGAAACATTTACATTATTTGTTGTAATTGTAAAAATTGGCATAATTGTAGCTTCAACTTCACTAATTACATTTTTTCTTTGATATTTTATTTCAAGCAGTGGAATAACTAACTCTTGTAGACTAGCTCCTCCATGAACAAATCTATTTCCACCACCTTGTTTCCTGATTTTATTTATTGATTTTGTAATTAAAAAATCATTATCTCCATTTATTCCTAGTTCTTGTGAACTAAACTTTTGGGTACAACTATTTTCTTCTAAATTTTTACTATTAACGAATCTTCTATTTACTTTTGAAGTTTCCATAAATGTTGTATCTAATTTACAAAATTCACTATCTTGAGTTGGTGTATTTGTGTAAATAAATCCATGATCAGCTGTAATAAATATATTTGTTCCATTTAGATTTACAATTTGTTTTACCATTTTTACTATTGTACTAAAACTACTTTCAACAGCATCAAATACTTTTTCTTCAGTAATTGCATCATCACCCATTGCATCTATTTGATTATGATAAATATATATAATATTATTTGATTTAACTAACTCTCTACCATCATTTCTATTAAGTGCTAAAAATTCTTCATCATTTAGTGCAATAGAATTTACATCTACACTTTGAAGTATTTTAGCTCTTGCATCTTTGCCTTTTGAAGATTTTCCATCAACATAAACAGTATCATCTGTTGATTTTATCTCAACTTCATTATTTGGTAAAAGTGAAGCCATACCAAGTTGAGTATATGAAGGAATTGAGCTAATCATAAACTCTTCTTTTACATTAAAACTTCTATTATCTGTATTTTCATAAGAAATTAATTTTGACAACTCTTTTGCACACTCATATCTTAAAGCATCGCTAATTATCACAAAAACTTTTTGATTTTTCCCTACTATTTGAGGAACTTTAGATTTATAAAAATTTCTTTGATGATTTGATGAAGATATAGAATAATCTTTTACAAAGTTTTGCCATTTATCATTTAATACTCTTAAATATGAGTTTAAATAAGCATCTTCTAAAATACTTAGAGATTTAAGTATCTCTTTATGGCTACTTTTATTATAAAAATATATAAATTTTCTATAGTTATAATCAATTTCATACCAATATGTACTATATTTATTTATTCCATCTTCAAAATTTGAAATATCTGCTTTAAAATTATTGATTCCAAAATGAAGTTTTATTGCATATTCAAATACCTTATAAATATTTTCATATTTTTCATACCAAAACTTATGTTCTCTTTTATTCAAATAATTTTCAAACTCTTTTTCATTGATTTTTGAGCTAACTATCAAATCTCTTAATTTTGTAATAACAAACTGTTCACAAGTTTCATATGTATCGCAATCAATGACATTTGATAATTGATAGTTTGAGATTATTGATGGAATATTTAAATCATTTTGAACTTTTAAAGATACTGTTTTAAATAGTTCTTTGTGTCTATTGCTATCCATCCAGTGTTTCACAAAAAGTACAGCTTCTTTATTTAGTTCACATTTTGATGGTTCAATATTTGAGTAAAAATGATTTTGAAGAAGTTTATATAATAAATCAGTTATAGATAATTTATCACTTTTATATTTAAACCTTTTAGATATTTGATTTAATAGTTTTTTAGATAAATCATATTTATTTAACTCTTCTATTAAACTCTCATTTGAAATTAGTTTAAATAAAATCTCTTCAAAAGTTTCATCACAATTTAAAACAATACTAATCATTTTATTTGCAAGCTCTTCATCACTATCATTTGAAGTTATTATTGATTTATACTTATCAAGTCTAACTTTAGAATTAAAAAATGCCTTATGCTCACTAATAAATGCTTTTTTAGTAATATCAAGATCTAGTTCACTAACAATCATACTAATTGGATCAGCACTAAATTTATGAAAACTTTGTTCAATATCTAAAAGCCAATTATCTTCCATATTTGGTTCAGCACTTTGAGAATAGATTAAATATTTTGATTTTGTATCTTCATAAAGTATTTTTACTTTTATTCCAAACTCATTATTATTTAATTCAAGTTTATTAATATTTAAATTTATTGAATCAAACTCATCTTTTAAACTTCCACCCTCATCATACCAGATGATAATTCTATGCTCTTGAAATAGTGTATTTAATCTTTGTTCTATTTTACTCATTTTTTAACTTCCCAATAACCATTTTTAGGAGAACCTATTCTTTGAATTAGACCTAAATCTTTTAATTTTTTAATATTATTTCTAATATTTTTCTCATTTATGCCTATCAAATTTGAGAGTTCAGATTGAGTTATATTAGCATTTTCGCTCATAAAATTGATAATTTTAATTTGATTTTCACTCAAATTTTTTTCTAGGTCGTTTATTAGGTCTTTATCTAGGTCTATGTTAGGTCTTTTACTAGGTTCATCAATTTTATACATCAACTTAACACTTGTAAGTTCATGGAATGTATCTTCACTAACTTGAGGTTTCATCCAATGTTGTTCATTCCAAACAAATCTTTAACACACAATCGGAACTAAGAACTTGTTCTTAGCTTTTCTTGGAACTCAAAAAACCTTAGTTCCTAAAATTCCATTACAAATTGACATAAATTTAAACCAACTTCTAAAAATCTGTTATAATTTATAAAATTATATCTAAGGTTAAATTATGAATAATCTTTCAAATCTTGTAGTTTACAACGACGGTGAACTTGAACTAAAAGTTTCAGTAGATAGTGACACTATCTGGCTAACGCAAAGGCAGATGTCAGAGCTTTTTTCAACAAGTACAGACAATATTGGATTGCATTTAAAAAATATCTATCTAGAAAACGAATTAAATGAATTTTCAACTACCGAGAAATTCTCGGTAGTTCAAATTGAAGGAAATAGAACTGTAAAAAGGACACTTATACACTATAATTTAGATGCAATAATTTGTGTTGGATATAGAGTAAGTTCTTCTAGGGCAACAAAATTCCGACAATGGGCAACTTCAATTCTAAAAAGTTATATCCAAAATGGCTATGTGATAAATGGAGATAAAATAACAAATGAGAGATTTGTAAATTTAGAAAAAGATGTAACTATCTTAAAAACTGAAATGAATAAATTTAATACTCTTATAAAAAATAACACTTTAGAATTTAATCAAAATATATTTTACGATGGACAAATATTTGATTCATACTCTTTTATAAATGATTTGCTAAAACTAGCAAAACAAGAAATAATTTTAATTGATAACTATATAGATGAATCTGTTTTTACACTTTTTAGTAAATATCCAAATATAAACTTCATAATTTATACAAACACTATTTCAAAACAACTAAGCTTGGATTATGAAAAATATACAAAACAGTATTCAAATATAACTCTAAAAACTTTTAAAAACTCTCACGATAGATTTATAATCATAGATAAAAACGAACTCTATCATTTAGGAGCTAGTCTTAAAGATTTAGGCAAAAAATGGTTTGCATTTTCAAAAATGAGTTTAGACTCTGTAAACTTAGAAGATATTTTAAATAGATTATAATCGGAACTAAGAACTTGTTCTTAGCTAAAAAAACATTTCTGTATAACTTAATTTATTTTTCTAAGATCCTGTGCTTAAGCACTCTCTGTGAGGAAGACCTTAGTTCCAAAAAAACCTTAGTTCCTAAAATTCCATTACAATTTGACATAAAAGCAAACCAAACAAAACAAATCTTCAACACAAAATAAAACAATCATTAAAAAACAATAATAAAGGTACCCCTAGGGGTACCATAAAATAATATTAAAAATCTCAAAATCATCTAAAATATGGAAATAACGCTACTTATAATATTAATTAATAATAAAAACAGCTCCTATGGTACCCTTTGGGGTACTATACAAAGATAAAAAGAATCACTATAATGTATAAATTATTATTAAGGAGATAGTATTGGCAACAATAGCAGGAAAAGTTCAAGGCCTATCAGGCGGAAAATTCTTTGTAAAAGATGAGCAAGGAAATATTAAAGAATTAAGCTTAGGTGACAACATCTATGAAAATAGTTCAGTTTATGGTGATTCAAGTAATTCATCATCAGCAAAAGTTGAAATATTACTTAGTGACAATGATGTAGTTGTATTAAACCAAGGGCAACAACAGTTAATAGATGCATCTTTAATCGAAACAGCATTTGGAACAGAAGAACTATTCTTCACAAGAGAAGGTTTAGACCAAACAATTGCACAGCACAATTCAATTGCAGATGTAGATAGCGACCTAAGAGAAGCAAACTTCAAAGACGCAAAAGACAAAAGCATTACAGAAGAAGAGACTACGGAAGGAGAAGAAGAAGTAGAAGATGAAGAGGGTGAAAGTGGACAATTCGCTTCAAGAGATGGAAGTTTAACAGATGTTGAAAGTGGTCTTATAAAAAAACCATGGCCAATCACAAGAACATTTAATGAAGCAGAAAAATATCAAAACTTAGAAAATTTATATAAAAAAGAGTTAGGTGCAAACCCAAGCAATCCATTTGAGCCATCAAATCCAGGAAACGCAAGACCTACAACTCCTACAAGACCAAGTACAGATAAACCATCAAATACAGGAAGACCAGAATCAGAAGGTCCAAGACCACTTGAGGAAACACCTGAAAAACCTACAACATCTGTGACACCTCCACCAGCAGTTACGCCACCAATTATACCAGCGAAATTAACTATATTTGATTATGAAACTGTAGAGCATGATGGAGTTATCTATTTAGTTGTTAAAATAGATAAACCAGCAGAAGGTGATATAGAGTTTACTTATATATTTAAAGATGGAAGTGCAAAAGAGGGTGAAGATTTTATTCCTATTGAAAACACAGCTATCATAAAATCTGGTGAAACAGAGGTAAAAATCCCTGTAAAAATCATAAATGATAATATATATGAAGGAACAGAAGAGTTCAAAGTTGTAATTACAGAAACAAAAGGAAATGTAGAGATTGAAAAAGGTGAAGGAACTGTAACAATTACAGATAGAAATGATATTCCAACAGTTACTATTCCAAAAGATCCAAATCCTACAGATGAAATCCCAAAAGATCCAATCACAGGAAAAGATAATCCACCAGAAAAACCATATAATCCAGGAACAGGAATAATCCCACAAGATCCTACAGATTTACCAAAAGACCCAATTACAAATAAACCACTAATTCCAGGTAACTTTGAAGGAAATGAAGCAAATCAAGATACAAAAGATGTAAGAGTTCCAGAAGGAAACGATGCTGTATTTAAAACAACACTTTCAAACCCAAGTGCAAAAGATGAGATAGT
>CANRCH010000084.1 GCA_947629065.1 uncultured Aliarcobacter sp. | reverse complement strand
AAAGCTTTTATAGTTCTAAACTCTTCATTAAATAGAAAAAAGCTAAATATTATTGGAATAATAAGAGATAATCTTTGAAAAATATCTGTTTTTGCAAGTCCTGAAAACTCTAATGATTTGTTTAAAAGATAAAAAACAGTTGGTAATAAAAATGCTAGAAAAACAACCAATCTATAATCAAATATTGCAAAATTGATTGTATTTATTGATAGATTAAAAATATAATATGCTAAAAAACTAGCCATTATATAGTTTGCAAAAACAAAAACAAACAAATCTTTTTTCTCTTTAATTTTCAAAAATTTAATATAAAATCCAACTAAAAGCGACGAAAAAAGACTAAAAACCAATGCACTCATATTTTATAAATCCTACTTTCTTTTAACTAATAAATATACAAAAAACATAGCCCCGATAAATGCAGTTACCACACCAATTGGTAAACTTGAAGCTGTGTTTAAATTTCTTGAAATAAAATCACAAAAAACCAAAAACACTCCACCAAAAAAAAGTGTAGGAATAAAAAGATCTGTTGCAGTTTTTTTATAGATTAATTTTACAATATGTGGGATTACAAGTCCTACAAACCCTATTGGTCCTGTAAAACTTATAGATATTCCAACACATAGTGAGATAAAAAGTAGTAAAATCAAGACTGTTTTATCTACATTTAGCCCTTTTAAAAATGCTGTATCATTTGAGATTAAAAGAAGTTTTAACTCTTTTTTATAGCTATTTATTAAAAAAAACATCACAAGTAAAGTAATAAAAACAACGATTGAAGCCCTATATCCAACTACATCTAAATTTCCTAAAGTAAACCTAATAATTGAGTAGTTTTCTTGCATATTACTTAGATAAAAAACAAGCATAAGTGCTGAGCTATAAAAATACGATAGTGCAACTCCTATTAGTAAAATATAGTTTGTATTTGATTTTAGAAGAGTTGATTTTATATGTTTAGTCAAATAAAACAGAATTAAAACTGAAAAAATAGCCCCAAAAATAGATCCAAAAAATAGTGGTAATATAGGAAAAAACACTATAAAAACTGCACTAAAAAGTGTAGTTCCACTAGCAATTCCTAAGGTATATGGAGTAATTAGCGCATTTTTAAAAATTGATTGAAAAACAAGTCCTGAAAGTGCCAAAATTGCTCCAACAAAAAATGCCAATAATACTCTAGGCACTCTTAATTGCCAAAAAACAAAGTTTGAACTATCATTAAAATCAAAAATAGACTTAAAATCAATATTTATTTCACCATAAAAAGGTGCAATAAAAACAAAAACTATTGAGATTATATATAAAATCTTTTTCATAAATCTATCACCACATGAGAGTTTTCAACTCTTACATTTCGTCCAAAATATTTAAATAAATTCTCTTTTTTGAAAAACTCTTCACAAGAAGAAAAAAACTCAACTCTTCCATTATGCAAAAATAATATCTTATAATTTAAAGCATAAGCAAAATCAAGATTATGAGTGATTACAATTTTTTGAGTAAAAAAAGCATTGCTTAAAATATCAAAAACATCTTTTAATTTTTTTATATCTAAATTTGCAGTTAATTCATCAAAAATTGTTATTTGTGCATTATGTAAAATTGCAGAGCTTAGCATTACAAGCTGTTTTTCACCACTACTTAAGCTAATACAAGCACTTTTTTGCAAATTTTCAATTCCAAGAAGCTTTAGAATATTTACAATAGTTTCATCTTTTAAAGGCTTTAAACTACATGTGTGTAAATATTCCAAAACTGTCATATATTCATCGTAAATCTCAAAATTTGGCGGAATATAGTTTATAAATTCTGCTCTTTCTTTATCACTATAATTTTCAAAATTTTTGTTATTTATATAAAGATTAGAAGATGAGATTAAGCCTGTTAAAACTTTTGCTAAAGTCGATTTTCCAGCACCATTTTCTCCTAAGATTATTAAGTTTTCACCTTTTTTCAAGTATAAACTTACATCTTTTAAAATATAGTTACTGTAACTCTTTAGCTCTAACATCTTCTAATATTTCCTTATAATCATCTATAAAATATTTTACTCTATGACTAGGAATTCCTGCATATAATTTATCAATAATATAGATATTTTTCTGTCTGCTTGCATTTATGGGAAGTTTTTCCCACATTTTTATCATAGCTTCTTGAACATCTTTTTTGCCTTCCAAAAAAGGTGCAAGAAGAACTATAATATCTGGGTTTAGTGAAATTATTTTTTCACTATTTATAACTGGCTGTGATTTTAAAGAGCTTTGAAAAGCATTTTTATTCTTACTTTTTTTAATAATATCTTCAAAATATACAAAATTTCCAGCTACAAAAATTTGACTTGATAGACTATTTTGTGGACTAATTACAATTAAAACTTTTTTATTTTCTACAATTCCACTTAAACTATTTAAACTTTTTTCTATATCAAAATCTAGCTTTTTTGCTTCAAATTCTTTGTTTAAATTCCGCCCTATATCTAAAATAGCAAATCTAATATCATCTAAAGTATTGGTTTTATAAACCAAAGTTTTAAAACCAAGATTTTCTAAACTTTTATTTAGGCTTTTATCATAATCTTGGTTTATAACTAAACTTGGGTTTAATTTGATTAGTTTTTCTAAACTTACACTACTATAGCCACCAATTTTTGGTAATTTTTTCGAAATTTCAGGATAGTCACAAAACTCTGTATTTGCTATAATATCATCACCTTTTTCTAAAGCAAAAACTATTTCATTTACTGCTGGGCTTAAAGTGATGATTCTTTCATTTGCAATACAAATTGTGCTAAAAATAAAAGTGGCTATTAGAAAGTGTAAAAGTTTTTTCATCTAAAAATTATCCTTAAAAACTAGCTTTCAGCCCAAGATAAGCAGCTCTTTGGCTTGTTGCATAACCGTCCACTATTTGGTAATCTTTGTTAAAAATATTATCAAGTTTTAGATAAGTTGAAAAGTTTTTATTTATATCATAATCTATTAAAGCATTCCAAATTGTGTAGTTTCCAGTTTTTGCACCTTGTTTATTTGCTCTATCATATCTAGTTCCTATATATTCACCATTTAAATTAAAGTGGAAATCTTTTAAACCATAATAATCAACTCCAAAACCTACTTTATTTTTTGCTCTTCTTGCTAGTTCCTCTCCATCATTTTTTGCACTTAAATTTGTATAGCTAAGGTTTAAAAATATATCTTCTGTAATAGAGTTTTTATAAGCAATTTCAGTACCTTTTATTTTACTTGTACCACTCATTTGGTCATAAGCCCAAGTAGCATAGTTGTAATCTATCATATCTTTTATTTTTGTATTAAAGTAAGTTACAGAAAAACCTTTATACTCAATTCCAATATCATAAGATTTTGTTGTTTCAGGTTTTAGATTTATATTCCCACTAGAAGCATCATACAATTGGAAAGCACTTGGAATATTATATCCTGTTCCATAGTTTGCACTAAGATTTAAATCATCTACAATATACTGTTTTATTCCTATTTTTCCTGTTGTTTTATTGTCAAAATCGCTATATCTATCATATCTTAAAGCTTGTGTAAATATAGTTTTATCATCAAAAAACTTATTTGTATTTGCAATAAAGATACCTTTATTATTGAAATCTTTAGAGATAGACCCTTTGTCTTCAAATTTTTTATAATCAGCACCCAAAGTCAGATTTGAAGAGTTTAAATAATCAATACTTGTATTTACTCCATACTCTTTTACATTTCCTTTATAATCACCATAAGAGTACTCTCTTTTTATATTCGTATAGTTTCCATAAACTTTTGTAAGAGCTATATCATTTTTGTTTTCATAAGTAAGATTTGCTAAATGTGTTTTTGTTTTAGCAGTATCACTATTATTTGGATCTGGTGCAAATGTTATACTATTATATCCATCAATATCTGTTTTACTGTCTATAAATTCATAAGAAGTTGAAACTCTATTATTTTCATCAAAGTTAAATCCTAGTTGTGTATTTATAGTTGTATTTTCATAGCCATCTTTTTCATATTTTTTTGCTTTCTCACCTCTTGGTGTCATAGCTGAAAAACCATCTACATCAACTCTAGTAACTCCAAGTTTTGCATCAAAGTTTTCATTTTTATGTGAAATATTTGCTTTTGCTATTTTGCTATCATATCTTCCATACTCAAAACTTGCATTTCCATGCGTTCCATTTTGTGCAGATTTTGTAATAATATTTATAACTCCAGCACTTGCATCTGCTCCCCAAATACTACTTTGTGCACCTTTAATTACTTCTATTTTTTCAATATCATTTATCATCAAATGCTCAAGATTTGATGCTCCTGAAATACTTGTTGGGTCATTATATCTTATACCATCAACTAGAACTAAAGTTCTACCACTTTCCATTCCTCTTAAAAATATTGAAGTTTGCTGCCCTATTCCACCACTTGTTGATACCTGAACACCAGATAAAGATTGTAATGCTTCAGCTACAGTTTTAAATTTTCTCGATTCTATATCTTCTGCTTTTATTACATCAACATTTGCTGTAACATCTCTTAGTTTTTGCTCTGATTTTGTAGCACTTGAAATTGTGATTTCATCTAGTTTTGTAGTTTCATTTGAGTAAAGATTTGTTGCTAAGATAATACATGCAACTAAGCTTATTTTTGTTTTTTTCATTTTGACCTCTTAATTTTTTAATTATTTTTTGTTAAATTTATTTTTATTGGTTTTAGATTTATATCTAAATGCTTTTTATTTATATTTACAATATTTACAAAAACTGCTTGTACTTGTGAATAAAAGCTATTTAATTTGCTAATCACTGCACTTTGTAAAATACCAAAAAAGCTAAAGTAGTTTTTGCATCTTTTCATTATTTTCTCTCCTTTCTTTAAATTTAAATTTTGTTTTTTTATTTCTTAGTGTTTCATCTCGTGAGTCATTTCGTGATTCATAGTTTGGTTTGTATAAAACATAAAACCTTTGTAAAGCATCATTATTCCCATGATTATTACTAATATTGAAGCTATTTTTATAAAAATATCTCTAAGTTTTGATTGTTTAAATAGACCTGCAAAAAATCCAAGAATAAATAGTGCTGGAATTGTACAAAGTCCAAAAATAAACATCACAAAAGCACCCCAAAACACACTAGCTGTTGCAGCTGCTGTAATTGCAAAGAAATATACAAACCCACAAGGTAAAAGCCCATTTAAAATACCTAAAACATAGAAGCTAGAAAAACTACTACTTCCTAAAACTTTTTTAAATGTTTTTTGATAAAAAGGTGATTTGCTGCAAGAGTGTTCAATTGAAGTTAAAAACTTGATTTTTCCAAGAAGTGAAAGCCCCACAAGAACCATTAAAACTCCAGTTACAAAAAACAATAACGCTTTTGTAGAGTTTGTAAAAGCTATAACACTTCCTAAAAGTCCAAATATTGCACCCAAAAATGTATAAGATGTAACTCTTCCAAATCCATAGGCTAAATGTGCAATAATTTGTTTTGCCTTACTATCATCAGCTTTTACTTTCATACTTGTATATGCTACAACTATTCCGCCACACATACCAATACAGTGTCCAAATGAACCCAAAAGTGCAATACTTATTATTGATATTATGCTAAAGGCTTCCATTTATTTCCTTGAATTATCTGTTATTTTTGCTTATTAAAAGTTTATATTATATTTTAAAGGGTATAAAAAAAGGCTTAGCAGAGGGAAAAACTGCTAAGCCTATATTCTAATTTATTTCAAAAGTTTGTTTATAGGATACTAAAAATTATTTAGTAGGAGGATTAATTCATATATCCTATGAGTGCAATTATAATAGAGTGAATATTAAAATAAGATAAAATTTGTCCTATTTAAAAAAGAAATTAACTTTTTTATAAAAGAGTTTATATTATAATCTTTCAAATACGATTTTTAGGGCTTTTAATGAAATTAATTATTTTTGATATGGATGGAACTTTAGTAAATAGTGGTTATGCAATTGCAAATACTGTAAATCATGTAAGAGTAAATCTTGGTTTAGAAAAGATGGAACACGATTTTATTTTAAAAAATGTAAATGATATAAATATAAATAGTGCAGAGTTTTTCTATGAAACAAAAGATTTTACAGTAGAACAAACAAAACTCTTTTCAGAGTATTATGAAAAAAACTGTTTGGATGATTTGGTTTTATATGATGGAATTAAAGAACTTCTTGAAAATTTTAAAGGTGAGTTTAAATTTAGTGTTGCAACAAATGCAAACTCAATTTATGCAAAAAAGATGCTAAATCATCTTGAAATTGATAAATATTTCTCATCAATTTTAGGTTACAACGATGTAGCAAAACCAAAACCACACCCAGATATGGTACATAAAATATTAGATATGCACGATATAAAAAAACAAAATGCACAACTAGTTGGCGATTCTTTAAAAGATACAACAGCAGCCTTTAATGCTGGGATTGATAGTGTGTTAGTAAATTGGGGATTTTCAGACTACAAAGAGAATGCTATAAATAGTGTAGATGAATTAATTAAAAAAATAGAAAAGAAGTTTTTTATTTAGATTTGATTTTAGATTTTTTTAGGCAAAACGTAAGCCGTGTTCTGTATTTGACAATAATTTATCTAGTTCTTAAATTACTTAAAGAATCTTGCGAAGACCAAAAGATGTGAAGCTTTTACCAGATCTTCTTGCTACAGGTTGGGTTTACATAGCTGTTTAGATTACTCAAAACACTGGTAGGCTCTTACCCTACCCTTTCACCATCACCAATAAATTGGCTGTTTCCTTTCTGTTGCACTGTCCCTTAGATTACTCTAGCCATCCGTTAGATGGAACCTTGCTTCACTGTAGCACGGACTTTACTCTTGAAAATTCAAGCTATTGTCTGTTTTACCTAAAAGCGAAATTATAGCTAAATTTGCTTACTTTCTAATTACATCATAGTTACTTGGAACTATAAATTTAAAAATCTCATCATTAATCTCTTGATTTATAACTACATTTGAGAAATTTATAGTTACAAGATTATCTAAATTATCTTTATAAGTGATTTTCTCTATTTTGTCATTTTTAATTTTTATACTATATTTTACTCCATCAATAGTAGAAATATAGTTTTCATTATCAACTTTTTTTGCATCTTTTAAAAGTTTTATAATATTTATCTCATCTTCAAGTTTTGTAAAAATTGCTTGTTCAAGTTCTGGCTCATCAACTATTGCCATACTATTGTCAATATAAACATTTTTTATAATTGGAGTTTCATATTTCCAAAGAATTTTTCCACTACTTTTTATAAAAACCTTACCTTTATACTCTATTTTGTTTTCGCTACTTGAAACTATAGTTTGTTCAAAATTACCATAAAACGAGTCTAAATTTCTAATATCTGCACTTGCACTTGAAGCTATAAATAAAGATATAAAAATTACTAATACTTTATAAAACATTTCTTAACCTTTTTTTCTATATAATCGCAAGATTATAACGAAAAGGAACTAATTTTATGTTAAATGTTTTTTCAAAAGTTTTTGGTACAAGAAATGATAGAGTGGTAAAAAAATATAGAAAAAGAGCGAATATTATATCTTCTTTGGAGAAGAATTATTTAAATTTAAGTGATGAAGAATTAAAAGCAGAGTTTGATAAATTAAGAAAACTTGTACAAAATGAAGAGAAATCATTAGATGAAGTTTTAAATGAATCCTTTGCAATTACTAGAGAAGCTAGTAAAAGAGCCTTAAATATGAGACCTTTTGATGTTCAATTAATTGGTGCTATGGTTTTAAATGAAGGCAGAATCGCAGAGATGAAAACAGGAGAAGGAAAAACTCTTGTTGGTGCTATTGCTGTTTGTCTAAATGCACTTACAGGA
>CANRCH010000083.1 GCA_947629065.1 uncultured Aliarcobacter sp. | reverse complement strand
ATAAAGTTTGGTGCATCATTTGCAAAAAGGATTAAATCCCCACTATATGTTGTTCTTGCTAGGATATCTTGCATTTGTGATTTATCTTTTAATACGTAAACTTTCTCTTTATCTATATTTGATTTTAATGTATTTAGATTTAAATTCCCTGTTATTATTACAAAATCAAAAACTTTGTTTATCTCTTTTGCTAGAAGAATATTTGCTTGAACTGTAGATTCTACAAGTCCTGGTGTTATTATTACTCTTCTTCCTGTGTGAGTTGAAGCAATATTTATAGCTTCAAGCATACCTTCAAGATTTCCATTAAAAGAGTCATCAAGTATTATTTTTCCACCAGCTTCAATTTTTTGAAGTCTATGCTCTACTTGTGGAATTGTTGTTAAAGCAGCTTTAATTTCTAAAATACTCATTCCTAAACTATATGCAACAAGAATAACCGCTGTTAGATTTATTGCATTAAAACTTCCTAAAATTGGTGCAAAGAAATCTTCTGTTCTTCCTTCAATTATTACTGAGAATTTAATCCCATCAAGTGTGCTTGAAATTATTTTCAAATTATTTGGAAACTTAGTAATCTTTGGATATTCATTTATTGGAACACTATCGTGTACAAATCCAATTTGCATTCTAGGAGATTTTAAAATCTCCATCTTTGTTTTAATAATATTATCTAAAGTTTTAAAATACTCAATATGTTGCTCTCCAACACTTCCAATAACACAAATTTGTGGCTCTAAAAACATTGTAATATCTTCAATATCTCCTGTTTGCCTAGCTCCAGCTTCAGCAATATATATTTGTGTATCATTTGGTAAAGCTCTATTTACATCTAATACAATTCCAGCAAGAGTATTTACACTTCTTGGAGTTTTATACACTTTATATCTATGTTTTAAAATATGGTATAAAAAGTTTTTAATTGATGTTTTCCCAAAAGATGCAGTAATTGCAACTGTTCTTAGCCCACTTATACTTTTATATCTCTGTTTTGCCCTATTTTTAAATCTTATAAAGAATATTTTTTCTAAAAGCGCACTTATTATATATGTCAAAATCAAAGGAACAAAGATAAATTTAGAGATGCAACTCTCTTCTAAAGCAATACAAGTTCCTACAATTGAAAAAGTTACTATTAGCAAAATTGCTAAAAATCTTTTAACTCGTGCTGTTAAAACCAAAGGATTTGATAGTTTTTTATTCCATAAAATAAAACTAATAAAATATATAACAAAATAAGCAGGGAAATAGATTTCAGGAATAATATAAAATAGTACAATTGGCGATACAAAATAAGTTATATGCCATTGCCATTTATGGTGTTTGAATATTACTCTATCAAGTTTATAATTATACCATTGTAGATTAGTAATTAAATACCAACCTAAACTCATAATTAAAATAATATGTACACTAATATTTAGATATTCCATTTTCTATACTTTCACTTATATTTTTTGAGTGTTTTAGGAAAAAATAGTGATCTCCAATATAAGATACAAAAGAACTATTTTTTATCAAACTTGCTATTTTTTTTCCAGATTCCAAAGATGTAGCTGTGTCGCTTTCTCCCCAAAAAATCATTGCATTATTTGGAAAGGTTTTAAAGTGATTTGTGAAATCTTCATTTAAAACATTTTTAAAAGTTTCATACATATTTTCACTCATTTTATCTACATCTTTGCTTCTAAAAATCTTTGTAAAGTTTTTTAAGCCTAAACTATTCAATATTTTAGCAAAAAATATTTTGAATTTAACACTTTTTGATTTTTCTTCCAAAATTCCAGCACTACTTAATAAAACTAAATTTTTTGGATTTAATAGAGTTGCAACTTTTCCACCATAAGAGTGACCTGCAATTATAAAGAAGTCTGAATTTAACTCTTTTAAAAAAATCTTCATAATATTTATATAATCATCTGTAGTTAAAATTTCTTGATTTGGACTTTTTCCAAAACCTGGCATATCAATATATATATGTCTAAGATTTGGTAAATATTTTGAAAAAGCACCTTTCATTAACTCTTTATTTGAACCCCAACCATGTAAAAAAACAATATCTTGTTTTTGGCTAGGATTTATAATATCGTATGCTATATCAAATTTTTTATCTTCATACTCTATTGTTTTTACGGCCAAACTATTTTCCCTTACTTGCTTGAATTTTATTTACATACTCATAAGTTACAGAAATTTTTTTCTTTTTTGGAAGATTATTTGCTAGGTTTTTAAACATTGTAGGAAAATCATCAAAAAGATAGTTTGCCATTGATCCTGGAATTGAGTTCATCTCATTTAAATATACTTTATCATCTACAACAAAGAAATCACATCTAATTATTGATCCTTCAAAAAGCGTGTTGTAAAGCTTTTTAAAACTATTTTTTACTTCATTGTTTAGTTTTTCACCTAAATCAACTTCAAGGGCTTTTGAAGTTCTTGAAAAATCTAAATACTTTTTATCAAAATCTAAAAACTCTGCTTTTTGTGGCTCTTCAATTATAGAGAAAACAAACTCACCATTTATTTTAGTACCAGCAAGATTATACTCTTTTACTCCACTAATAAATGGCTCAATAATTATTGCATCATCAAACTCAAAAGCAACATCAAGTGCATAATCAAGCTCTGCTTTATCTTTTACAATAGCAACTCCAATAGAGCTTCCTAGTTTTACAGGTTTAATTATGACAGGGAACATATCAACTTTTACACTATCGTTTTTTGTGTAGTATTGATAAGAAAGTGCATTAACTTCAACACTTTGTGCATAACCTTTTGTTAAAAATTTATTTGAACTAACAACACATGCTTCCGTTCGTGGACCAATAAATGGAATATTATAAAACTCAAATAATGAAGCAAAAATCCCATCTTCACCATCTCCACCGTGAGATAGATTTAAAACAATATCATAAGCTATATCTTGCTCTTTTTTTAAAAAACCACCAATTTTATAAAAACCATTTTGTTTTAAATAGACTTTATCGAACTTTTTGTACTCACCACTTGAAAAAAGTTTTGAGTTTATTTTATCTGTTGGAATATGATAAACTTCTCTAGAAGCATCTACAAAAATATAAATTAACTCATCTTTTTTTAAAACATCTTTCATAGCAATTGAACTTACAATTGAAATCTCATGTTCGTAACTTTGTCCACCAAAAACTATTGCAACTTTCATCTATTTTATCCCTTTTATTTTTGTAATTTTTTAAGTGCTTCTCTTACAAGCTCACTTGTAGTTGTTGAACTACAAGTTTTTAAAGTTCTATCAACTATATCTTTTTTAAATCCTAATGACTCTAAAGCCAGTGATGCTTCAAGATTTATGCTATTTTCAGGTTCTTGTGTTGCATCAATTACAACACCACTTAGTTCAACTAAAATTCTACTTGCACCTTTTGGTCCAATTCCAGGAACTCTTTTTAACATATTTACATCGTTGTTTGAAACTATTTGTGCAAAAGAACTAGGAGTAAATGTAGAACAAATTGCCATTGCAACCTTTGGTCCTATTCCATTTATTTTTATAACAGTATCAAAAAGTTTCTTTTCACTTGAATCAACAAATCCATATAATGCATGTGCATCTTCTCTTATAATTTCTGTTATTTCTACTGTTACTTCATCTGAAATAACTTTTGAACTACAGTTTAAAGATACAAAAACTTCATATATTACGCCATTTACATTTATGTGTAAGTGCGTTGGGTCCTTTTTTACAACTTTTCCAATCAATCCAACTATCATTTAATTCTACTTCTATTTGAAAATCTTATAAAATTAATAATTTTTTATTTTAATTAATAATTTATAAATAAAGATGATTATATAATAATTTCACTTAAACCTAAAGGAGAGATATGCTTGAGGAAATAACAAAAAAAATAAGCAATAAAATCTTGTTTGCTTTGCTTATTCTGATTTTTATTAGCAGTTCAACTGTTGTATATTTTACTACTACACAAGTAACAAAAGATTCTATTTCAAATGCGAAAACTTCTCTATCCATGTTAAATGCTTCCATTTTTCAAACTTTAAGAAACACTATGAATACAGGTGATCCTGCACTTATAGCAAAAGCTGAAGAAGATGCCAGACAAATAAAGGGTGTAAAAAGTTTGGTGGTTGCAAAAAGTTTGGGCTTAATGGAACTTTATGAAACAGATGTTCCATATACAAAAGATGAAGTAGTTCTTGACAGCTTCAAATCAAAAGAGGAACAAATTATTCAAATAAATGACGAGAACGGTCATACAATAAGAATGATAAAACCTATGATTGCGGCTGCTGAGTGTATGATGTGTCACGCAAATCAAGAAATAGGAGATGTAATTGGAGTTATGGATTTAACATTTTCACTTGATGAAACAGATGAAAATATATCTTCATTACTTAAAAAAATATCTTTTGTATCTTTAATTTTGGGACTTATTACTCTTTTATTAATTTTCTTTATTGTAAGAAAAGCTACATCTCCAATACAGAGTTTAAAAGATGGTTTTTCAAATCTATTAAACTCAAATGATACAAATATAAATTTAGATGTAAAATCAAAAGATGAGATAGGTGAAGTTGCAGGTCTATTTAATCAATATATGCAAAAAGTGCGTGATGGATTAAGACAAGATGCAATTGTTATTGAAGAGGCAAATGATGTTATAGAAAAAACTTCAAATGGTTTTTTTGTGTACAAAGTAAATAGTCAAGCATCAAATCTTCATGTGGAAGATTTAAAAAATAAACTAAATTTAATGATAGAAAAAACAAAATCTACACTTGATAATATAAATGAAGCTTTAAGAGAGTACTCAAAATCAAACTTCAATCATATTATAAAAGATGATGGAATTTATGGAAACTTAGCATCTTTAACAAATGCTATTAAGCTTGTGGGAAATAATACTTCTGAAATATTAGCTATGATTATGAATACAGGAAATGCTTTAAACTCATCAACAAATGAGCTTTCAAGTGCTTCTTTAAATCTTGCAAACTCTTCAAATCAACAAGCATCAAGCCTTGAAGAAACAGCAGCTGCACTAGAAGAGATTACAGGAACTATTCAAGCAAATACACAAGCTACTTCAAATATGTTAAATTTAGCACATGAGTTAAATAGTTCAGCAAAAAATGGACTAACTCAAGCAAACTTAACTTCAAACTCTATGGAAGATATTTATGAAAAAGTTATATCTATAAATGAAGCTATTGAAGTGATTGATCAAATTGCATTCCAAACAAATATTTTAAGCTTAAATGCAGCTGTTGAAGCAGCAACTGCAGGAGAAGCTGGAAAAGGTTTTGCAGTTGTTGCTCAAGAGGTAAGAAATCTAGCATCACGAAGTGCTGAAGCTGCTAAAGAGATTAAAAATATTGTTGAACTTGCTAGTTCTAAAGCAAAAGAGGGAAAAGATATATCTACAAATATGATTGAAGGTTATAATCTTTTAAATCAAAATATATCTAATACAATCTCTACAATAGATAGTGTTGCAAGAGCTTCAAAAGAGCAAGAAAAAGGAATTATTCAAATAAATAATGCAATAAATTCACTTGACCAATCTACACAAAAAAACGCACAAGTTGCAGAAGAGATTTCGCAAATGTCGGCAAATATTGCTTCTATGTCAAACTCACTTGTAACAGCTGCTTCAAGAGCCAGTTTTTTAAGTGATAGCTTAGATAAAGTTTGTGATGTTGATTTGGTTTATGATACAGCTCTACTAAAAACAAATCTTCTTGAAACAAAAGATAGTAGCTATTTAAAACTATCAAACTATACAAAATCTAGAATTGAGAATATTAAATCAATTGATATTTGGGTAGATGAGTTTACAAAAAACAACCCTAATTTTGATAAAGCTTTACTAAGTAAAATAAAAAATCTAAATAGTGATTTCGCAAGTAGTTTAAATGATTTAATAGAGTTAAACTCAAATAAAGAGAATAATCTAAAATTAAATGCAAAAGCAAAAGATCTTGAGAAAATATCGCTTGAGCTGTTTGAAAGTATTGATAAAGTAAAAGTGATTAATTGTAGAAATTAGTAAATAGTATAAGCTAAGTTCAAGGAGCTAAGGTTAAAACCTTAGTTCCAAAGAAAACCTTAGCCTTTTATTTTATGCTTATTTTTGTTTCAAAGCCTTTGCTCTTTTTTTCTTCCATCTGTCATAATACAACATATAACCAGTGATTACAAAAAGTGCCATTAAAGCTGAAGATATAAAATACGAAAGCTTTCCAAACCATCCAAAAAACTCTCCACTATGAAGTGGTAACATACTAGACATAATCTTTTCGTTTAGTTTTTTGTCCTCATATTTTGACTCTTTTACTATTTTTTCATTTTTAAAATCAATTTCCATAGAGTTTGATTCTCTAAAATGTGTTGCATCTGCAAATAGATATGAAATAGTATAAGTTCCATTTTTACTTGGTTCTAATCTTAAACTAGCATTTCGATAATCTCTTGCTACATTTGAGTTAAAGAAATCTACAGTTGAAGCTATATCATCGTAAGCAATAACTTGTTTTTGAACTCTATTTTCACCATTTTGTGTTTTATTAGCTTGTTGCTCTTTTTGACCTTGACCTTGACCTTGTGCTTGTTGTGGTGGAGCTGCTCTTTTTGGTTGCTCTACTTGAAACACTGTAAACATAGCACTTCTATACCAATCATAAGACCAGTAAAGCCCTGTTAAACACATCAAAAGGAAAAATGGAACTACCCACATACCAATTGCACCGTGCATAGTTGATAAAAACGCTCTTTTTTTATGTTTAAAAGAGAAAGTTAAACTCTTTACAAAACCATTTTTAATTCTTGGCCAATATACAATAATTCCACCTATTGTAAGAATAATTGCAGCAATTGTTGCTAATGCAACAGCTTGTTTTCCTACACCTTGAATAGTTCCTTCAAAAGCTAACCATCTATGAAGTCTGAAAACAAACATAAAGAAATCTTTACCTACAAGTTCAGGTAAAACTTCTGCTGTATATGGGTTTAAATAAGTAGTTACTCCTCTTCTTTCACCCTCTTTTACAACATTAACAGATACTGATTTTTCCAAATCACTTGAAAAAGAGATACTATTTATCTTTTCACTTGGATTTTTTTCATGGAAAATCTTTAAAATCTCTGCTTCTTTTAATCGCTCTTGATTTTGTGGAACCTGAACTGTATATGTATCTTTATTTATAACATTCATTATCTCTTTTTCATAAGATAATATAGCTCCACTAACTCCTACTATTAAAAGTAGAATTCCAAAAACAAAACCTAAAAACCAGTGCAACTGGAACCAAAATGTTTTATGCATATTTTAACCTTTTACTTATCTTCCCAAGCAATACCTTGCTCTACATTTATACTATATGTAAGTGCGTTTATTGTCTTGTCATAAGCTTTTCCTGCTACTTCACCTTTTGTTAAATCTTCACTTCTAGCTTCAATTAAATATGTACCTTTCCAAGGTGTAGTTATTGTTACTTCTCCTTGCTCATTTGTAAAGAAACTTTTTTCCCATTTTGTTGGAGAGATTACTGTAATTTTTGTTTTTGCTAATGCTTTTTCATCTAAAATTAGTTTAAATGTATTGCTATTTTTTTCTACAGGAACTAAATCAAAGTTTGCAAGTGCTGTTGTTCCTTCTCTTCCACTTTTTGCATAACTAATTTTTCTTGTAGCCTCATTTGTATTTTTGTTTACTCTTGGCTCACCTGCTTCAACTAGCATTAAATCACTATTTTTTGTTAATGTTAAATCAATACTATTTTCTGCTCTTTTAACATCTTTTACAATTCCTTGTGGATAAAAAGTCTCTGCTTTAATTCTATCAAGGAATTTTGCACCCTCTTTTTCATTATCAGCGAACTCACCAAAAAAAATCTGTGCTTGATTTTTGTCATTTTTTTCTACCCAAATATCGTGTGCATTTACACTTGTTAATAAAAGCGCTGATGCTACAAATCCATAAAC
>CANRCH010000082.1 GCA_947629065.1 uncultured Aliarcobacter sp. | reverse complement strand
TTTTTCAGAATCAGAACTTGATAGAGTTTCAAGCTTTTTATCAATAATTTTCAAAAACTCCTCTTTATGTTTTGAATCCATATTATCTTCTAATATCTCTAAAATATAAGAGATTCCGTTTGAGTTTATTTTTTTGATTGTTGCTAAATAGTGAACAAATGCTATCATTTTGATATCATCTATTGAGTATAGTTTTTTGATAGTTTTATCTTTTTCCAAAGGTAGAAGTTTTTTCTCTTCATACATTTTTAAAGTTCTAGTTTTTGTATTTAGAAGTTCTGAAATACTACTAAGTGGTAAGATATTTTTTTGATTATTTAAAAGTGCCATGGTTTATCTAAAAAAAAGTGTGGGATTTACCCACACTTGTAATACTCTTCTATAAGCTCTTCGACTTTTTCACTAACTAGCTCTTCATGCCAGTTATGTCTTCTTGCAAATGTTCTAATCTCAATTACTTTCTCTTCTTCATTACAGAAAAAATGTAGTTTTTTTACAAAAGGTTTTGGTACAGAAATTGCTATTTTTTGAAAAAAGTTCTCTTTACATTCAGGAGAACAGAAAACCTTTGAAATTGGAATTTTTTTAGAGCAACATTGACAACTGTTTGTCATAAATAACTCCTTTATTGATTTTTAATGTTGGAATTATAACGAGTAAGTATTAAATGCAACTTAGTTGTATAAGAAATTTTAATGTTTTTTATGCTAGGACAAAAAAGTCCTAGCAAATTTATTGTTTACTTGCTTCTATATCAACTTTGATTTTAACCTCTTCACCTACAGCAACACCGCCTAATTCAATAGCTTTGTTCCATTTTAGATCAAAATCAGATCTATTTATTTTTCCTTCAAGATGAAAACCTAATTTATCTCCTAATATTGCAATATCTTCAATTTCAAGAGTTACAGCTTTTGTAATACCTCTAATTGTAAGATTACCTTCCATCTTACCTTCATCTCCATCTGCTTTATATTTAGTCATCTCAAAACTCATTTTTGGATGATTAGCACTTGAGAAAAAGTCATCACTTCTTAAGTGATCATCTCTTTTTTCAATTCCAGTATCAATAGAATTTGTATCGATATTTGCAATAAGTTTTTTGAATGTTTTACTATTTTCATCAAAATCAATTACAGCATCATAAGATGTAAACTTCCCATGTACATTTGTAATCATCATATGTTTTACACTAAAACCAACATTTGAATGTGCTTTATCAAGACTATATTCAGATGCACTTAGCATCCCAGCTGTTAGGATTGTAGCAGCTGCCATTTTTAAAATTTCACTCATTCTTTACTCCTTAATTAAGATAAATAAATTTTATACAAATACTCTTTATTCAAACTTTAATTCTGTTTCTTTCTATAAAAATATAAAAAACAGCTGGAATAATTATTAGAGTTAAAATAGCTGAACTAATCATTCCACCAATCATAGGTGCTGCTATTCTTTGTGTTATTTCACTTCCTACGCTTGAAATATACATAATAGGAATTAAAGCTCCTAATATACTAAAAAGTGTCATTAGCTTTGGTCTTAGCCTTAAAACCGCCCCTTCATATATTGTTTTTACTAAAATCTCTTTTGTAAACTCTTGATTTTTTGCTTTTTGCTCTTTTAGTGCATTATCAAGATATACAAGCATAATAATAGATGTTTCAGCTGCAACTCCTAAAAGTGCTAAGAATCCTACAATTACAGCAATAGAGATATTAAATCCAAGAAGTTCAATATAAAATATCCCGCCACTAAGAGCAAAAGGAAGAGTTAAGAATATTATAAATGTATATAAAATATTTTTCAAACTTAAATATATTAAAACAAAAATTAGCATTAGTGTAAGAGGAATAATATATTGAAGTTTATCTAAAGCTTGTTCTAAAAATTCACTCTCACCTGACCATTCAAAATAGTATGAATTAGGAAGTTTAATATCTTTTAAAAGTTCATTTGCACTATCTTTATACTCTTTTATACTAGTGTTACTATTTGGAGTTATATATACATAAGCAACATTTAGTGCTTTTTCACTTTGAATTACACTTGGTTGCTCTTGAAACTCAATTTTTGCAAATGTTTTAAGTGGTTTGAAGCCAAAATCTGTCTTTATTAGAATCTCTTCTAATTTTTCAATACTATGCCTTTGTGTAATATCATATCTTAGAGTAATTGGGTATCTTTCTAGTTTATTTAGGTATAAACTAATCTCTTCTGAACCAAGTCCTAGTGAAATTGTTTCTAAAATATCATCTTTGTGAAGATTATATTTGCTTAAATTCTCTTCAAGAAGTTTTATATTTATATAGTAACCTTGATTTATCTTATCCGCACTAACACTTAAAGTTCCATCATAGGCTCTTAATCTCTCTTCCATTTTTGTAGTTATCTCTTGTAAAACTTTTGTATCATTTCCATATAGTTTTATTCCCAAAGGAGTTCTAATCCCTGTAATTAACATATCAATTCGCCCTTTAATAGGGTATGTCCAAGAGTTTATAAGACCTTCAACTCTAAGCTTTTTATCCATCTCTTCTTGAAGTTTTTTGTATGTCATTCCTTCACGCCATTGTGATTGTGGTTTAAAAGTGATTATTGTTTCAAGCATCGCAAGTGGTGCTGGATCTGTTGCACTATTTGCCCTTCCTGCTTTTGCAAAACTGTTTTCTACTTCAGGAAAAGATTTTATAACCATATTTGTTTTTTGTGCTAACTCTTTTGCTAAATCAACACCAATTCCATAAGGAGTTACAGGCATATACATAAACGATTGCTCATTTAAAAGTGGCATAAACTCCCATTTTTGTTGTTTATAAATATAGTATGCAAAAACCAAAGTTGCAATAAAAATTAAAATCATTAAATATCTTAATTTTAGAGATATTTTTAAAATAGGAGAGTAAATAGCTATGAAAAATCTATTTATAAAGCTTGATTGCTCATCTTTTATTTTTCCTTTTACTAAATATACAATCAAAATTGGAACCAATGTTATTGAAAGTATGGCACCACTTAGCATGGCGAATGTTTTTGTAAAAGCAAGTGGTGAAAATAATTTTCCCTCTTGTCCTGTTAGGAAAAATATAGGTAAAAAAGAGACTATTACTAAAACAAGTGCGAAAAATATAGGACGACCAACCTGTTTTGAAGATTTTAAAATAGTCTCTAAATGCTCTTTTTTGCTTAGATTTTTTTTATTTGCTAGATGTTTATGTGCATTTTCAACCATTATAATTGTGGCATCTACCATAGCTCCAATTGCAATGGCAATTCCAGCTAAACTCATAATATTTGAGCCAATATTAAATAGTTTCATAAGTAAAAATGAGAATAAAACTGTAAGAGGAAGAGTAATAATTATTACTAATGCACTTCTAAAATGTAGTAAAAATAGGGCAACAATAAGCATTACAATCAAAGATTCTTCAATTAAAACTCTTTTAAGTGTATCAATTGCTGCATCAATTAGTGAAGTTCTATCATAAACTTCAATCACTTCAACATCATCAATATGTAAAGTTTCAAGCTTCTTTTTTACATCTTTTATTACTTGATGTACATTTTTTCCATATCTTACAACTACAATTCCACCAACACTTTCGCCCTCGCCATTTAACTCAGCAACTCCTCTTCTATCTGATGAAGTTATATTTATGTTTGCAATATCTTTTAGTTTTAAAACACCATTTCCAATATTTTTTACAGGAAGATTTTCAATCTCATCAAGATTTTGTATATAAGCTCTTGCATTTATGATTTTTTCATAACCATTTTCAAGAATTACTCTTCCACCTGAGTCATTGTTGTTTGAAGCTATAATATCTTTTAAATCTAAAATAGATATATCATATCTTTTAAGTTTATCTTGATCTAAAGTTATCTCAAAATTCTTTACAAAACCACCAATTGAAGCAACTTCACTAACTCCATCTACACCTAAAAGTGCAAATTTATAAAAATAGTCTTGAAGAGTTCTTAACTGGGCTAAAGATTTAGTGTCTGATTTTAAAGCATATTGATAAGCCCAACCAACACCTGTTGCATCAGGACCTAGATTTACTTTTGAAGCTTTTGGAAATGTACTTTGTAAAGTTGATAACTTCTCTAAAACTCTAGTTCGTGCTTCATAAATATCAACTTCATCTTTAAATAAAATATATATCATTGAGTTTGAAAAACTGCTCATAGCTCTTACAGTTTCAATATTTGGAAGACTTAAAAAGTTTGAGATTAGTGGATAAGCTATTTGGTCTTCAATTGTTTTTGCACTTTGCCCAGCCCACTCAACCTCTATAATTACTTGATTTGCAGACAAATCAGGGATTGCATCAAGATTTGTATTTTTGATTGCATATATTGAAGCAATTGCCAAAATAAAGGTAAAAAATAGAACTATAAATCTATTTTCATAGCTTTTTTGTATTATTTTTTCTACCATTACCAATCCTCATCATCATCTTCATACAATCTATTTGTCATAGCATCAGCATCAAGTAAAAATAGGCTTTCATTTATTATCTCATCATCAGCATTTAATCCTGAAATAATCTCATATTTTTCATCATTTAGTTTTCTAGCTTCAACTTTTTTTGGCTCATATTTTCCATCTTTTAAAGCTTTAAAAACCCAAAATTCATTATTTCTTTCTATAATAGAACTTTTTGGAACAGTGTTAAAACTATTTTTTGAAAAAATTATCTCTACTTTTCCAAACATAGATGAATATAGTTTTAAATCACTATTATCAACTTCAAACCTAATATTTAAAGTTCTATCACTATTTAAAATAGGGTAGATAAAATCAACTTTTGCATCTACTATTTTTTGGTGACCATCTAAAGTTATTTTTGCACTTAAATCTTTTTTTATATCTTTTAAATCATCTTGATAAACTGTTGCAATAAACCAAAGTTTTTCTATATTTGCTATTTTAAAAAGAGTTTTTCCTTTCTCTACATAGCTGTTGTTATTTATATTTTTTTCAATAATAACACCATTTATAGGTGATACAACATCTATATTTTTTGACTTAGAGTTAGATTTTATTCCATAGTTTTCATACTGTTTTAAAATATTTTGACTTAAATCTTTGTCTATGTTTTTTGCAATATTATACTCTGTGGCTATTTTTGAAATTTCTGGTGAATAGATTGAATATAGCAAATCATCTTTTTTTACACTCATAAAATTTTTGTTTGCATTTAAATGTGTAATATATCCATCAAATCTACTTACAATATCAATAGTTTTACTCTCATCAAGTGAAGTTATTCCATAATAAGATTTACTAAATACAAGCTCCTCATTTGTCATTTTTACTGTTTGTTTATTAAAAAGTTGTTTTAAATCCAACTCTTTTGCCCAAACAGTGTTTGCTAAAATTAGCAAGAAAAATATAGTTTGTTTTATCATTTTATACCTTTTGTAGATTCTATAGATTGGTTTGAGTAGTAAATTAGCCTAGAGTAGTTTGTAAAATACTCTTCAAGATACTCTAAAGATTTAAGCTCCAAATCTATAAGCTCATTTAAATTATTTATACTATCTTCAAGTTTTGAAATATCTAGTTTGATATTTTGATTTATAATATTTTGAATAGATTGTTTTAGTGGAATAATTTCATTTTGATATGTATTAAATGATGTGATATTTTGCTTAATATTGTTTAGAATAATTTTTGTTTCTATCTCAAAACTCTTTTTAATAATCTCTTTTTTATTTTGAGTCTCATTTGCATTTAATTTTGCTTTTATTTTATTAATATTTTCTGTTTTATAAATAGGTAAAGTAAAACCTAAAGATATGTTTGCATAATCTTGAATATTGTTTTGCATATATTCAAGACCTAAAACTACATTTGAAAATTTTTTTGCCTCTTCAAGCTTTGAATAATCCTTATATTTTAGTATTTCTTCTTCATTTGATTTTATTTTAGGATGAGATGATAAATCTTCTAAAAGTTTTGTTTCATTAATATTTTTAAAAGCTAAACTATCATCTATTTTTGTATATTTTTCATAAGTTATTTGCTCTAAATTTAGATAAAGATTATCTATTTTTGTTTTTAGAATATCTTGTTCTGTTTTTATTTTTTGTGTATTTATCTTTGTATTTAAAATCGTATTTAAATCTGATTTGTCTATCTTTAATAGCTCTTTATTTAGATTATATAATTTTTCTAAATTTTGTAAGTATTCATCTAAAAGATTTTCTCTTTTTTCATATATTAAAATAGTATATGCAAAAAGATTTAACTTTGATTTTAGTTCAAGTTTTTTATCCTCTAAATCAAAACTCTGTATATTTCTATCTTTTATAGCTATCTGTTTTTCAATTTCAAGCTTGTTTCCAATAGGTATTTCTTGAATAAATTCAACTCCATACTCTTTATTGTTGTTTAATTTATGTTTATTTAGCATAATCTCATTTGATTTTAAAACCAAAATAGGGTTTTGCCAATTTTTAGATATAGCAATTTGTTGATCTGCTATTTGAACTTTAGTTTCAAGTGCTTTTAAATCAAAGCTACTTGAAAGACTATTTTCTACTAATTCACTAATACTTGTTGCAAAAAGAGTATTTGCTAAAACAATAGAAAGAATTGCTAGATTTTTCATTAGAATGTTACGCTACTTTTAACGCTGTGAACTTTTTCATCACTTGTTTTAAATCTAATATTGTATTGCCAAGTTCCATTCATACAAAAGTTTATAATAAATCTATATGAACCATTTTGAAACTCACCTGTTCCTTCGTGTTCCATATATGGCATTCCTGGCATCTCTGGCATAAAGAATTTTGCTTTTAATTTAGCATCTTCAACAACTTTGCCATCTTTTGTAATTTTTGCGAAGAATTCATTGCTTCCTGCACTTAAATCTCTTTTACTAATTAGTTCAAGTTCATATCCATTTGCTTCAAGCTTCTCATTTATAGCATCAGCATTTAGGATATTTGCACTTAAAAATAGTGCAATAAATAGTTTAAACAGATTTCTCATAATTGTCCTTTATTTTGAATTATGGAAATCTATCTAAAAAAGTGTGTAGTTTGTGTGGATTGGTTTATTTAAGCTTTAATTAGAGTTTCTACAGGAATATGTAAAGCTTGTGAAAGGTTTCTAACCATTGTTAAAGAAAGAGATATTTTTCTATTTAAAAGTTCTGAAACTTTACTTTTATTTCCAATATAAGGAATTAAATCTTTTTGTTTTAGATTCATCTCTTCCATTCTATATTTTATTGCTTCTATTGGATCTGGAGTATCTATATTCCAATTTTCTTCTTCATATTTCTCAATTAATAAAGTTAAAATCTCTAATTCATCACTTTCAATAGTTCCAATATCTGGATTAAGTTCCATTAACTCATCTATTCTATTTAAAGCTTTATCATAATCTTTTTCATTTTTTATAATTTTTAATTGCATTTAGCTTTCCTTTATATCTTTTTTGCATCTATTTTATCGTACTCTTTATGAGTTCCAATAAATTTTACTCTTACAATTTTTCTTAGGTAATCTATATGAACAATTAGTCTATAATCATTTCCTTTTATATTAAAAACCACTCTATTGTCTTCTAAAAAAGATGCATTTGAATATGTTTTTTTAATATCATTAGGAGTTTTCCAAATTGCTTTTTTTGTATCTTGATGCCACACTTCTAAAGCAGTTTTTGCTTGTGGATTTTTTTCATAAAACTGGACTAATGTTCTTTTACTTATTACATTCATTTTAAATATTACCTTTTGTTCCTTTATAGGGAACTTAATTTAAATAAATTTTAAAACAAATTAAACCTAAACCAAAACCACCACTTTGTTTTGTAGCTCTAAAATATCTTTTAAAAATATCATCTAAGCTATTTTTATCAATCCCAATTCCACTATCTTCAATAATTAGTTTTTGATTTTTTAGAGTTATTTTGATGCTCCCATAAGTTTTATTATATTTTATTGCATTTGAGAAAAGATTATTAAATACTCTTATAAAATCATCTTTAAAAATTTTAAAG
>CANRCH010000081.1 GCA_947629065.1 uncultured Aliarcobacter sp. | reverse complement strand
TGCTGTGTTTACTTTTGCTGTTTTACCAAATAGTACACCTTTGCTATTTATTAACCATACTTGTCCATTTGAGTTTAATGCACCATCTATTATGGATTTTTCATTTCCTACAACTCTATTTAAAGATATTGAGTTTTGATTTACTTGATTAAAATTTACTGTTTCATTCTGCTTTATTGAAAAGTCTTGCCAGTTTATTATAGTTTTATCGCTTGTTTGATTTATATTTGTAGTATTACCATTTTTTTCTATTGTAGCACTTCCACTTACAACAGTTCCACCACTTGGGGCTGCATACAGGTTTGCTGAAACCACAAGTGAGATTAGACCACCTTTTAAAATACGGAATCGGTTTTTATACTCAATATTACCAAACATCTTTTGCCCTTTATATAATTTTTTAGTTTATATAATAGCAAAAGTTTTTATAATTAATAATTAAATGAGTTTTTAATAAGGCATTTTATATGTTATTTTGTATGTTATTTTATATGCGAATGTTATTTTAACTCCTGCCAAGATGAAGCAACAGAAACTGATACTTTTAAAGGTACATTTAATACAAAAATATTTTCCATAATATTTTTTATATCTTTTGTAAACTCATCAACAAACTCATCTTTTACTTCAAATATAAGCTCATCGTGGATTTGTAAAAGCATTTTTGCATCATTGTTGTTTTTATATTTTGATTCTATTTTTATCATTGATAACTTGATTAAATCTGCTGCACTTCCTTGAAATAGTGTATTTACAGACTCTCTTAGATAAGCTGCTTTTAAAAGTGGAGTTGCATTTGCAAAATCAAAAAGTCTTTTTCTATTTAAAAGTGTTTTTACAAAACCTTTGTTTATTGCATCATCTTCAATAGATTTTAGATAATCTTTTACACTTTTAAATGCTTCAAAATATGAGTCTATATATTTTTTTGCTTCTCTTGATGGAATTTTTAGAGTTTCACCAAGCTTTTTACTTCCCATTCCATATAAAAGTCCGAAGTTAATAGATTTTGCTATATTTCTTTTGAATTTTGCTTCATCTTCACCAAAAATCTTAATAGCTGTTTGCATATGTATATCTAGGTTATTTTTAAAAGCTTCAACCAATGCTTCATCTTGGCTAAAGTGTGCAAGAAGTCTTAATTCAATTTGAGAGTAATCCACAGCTACAAGTTTATATCCATCTTGCGAAACAAAAGCTTTTCTTATTTCTATATTATTGCTTCCAAAAACAGGAATGTTTTGTAGGTTTGGGTTTTTTGAACTTAATCTTCCTGTTGTTGTACCTGTTTGTAAAAAAGATGTGAAGATTTTACTGTTTTCATCTTTTAAACCTAGCTCTAAAAGTGGTTCAATATAAGTTGAATGAAGTTTATCAGCTTCTCTAAAATCTAGCATCAAAGGCACTATTTCATGCAAATCAAAAAGTGAGTTTAAAACACTTTCATCTGTGCTATATCCTGTTTTTGTCTTCTTTGATGGTGGAAGATTTAGCTTTTCAAATAGTACTTCTCCTACTTGCTTTGGAGATCTTAGATTAAATTCAAATCCTGCAACTTGATGTATTTTTGCTATTAATTCGCTTAAAAATTTTGAACTCTTTTCTTTGTACTCTTGTAAAAGTTTTGTATCAACTTTTATTCCTCTTTGCTCCATTTTTGCTAAAACTAAAACAAAATTAAACTCCAGTTCAAAAGCTATATTTAGTAGCTCTTCATCACCTTTTTCTTTAAATATCTCTAACTGTTTGTTAAATAGTTTTAAAGTCATCAAAGAGTCTTCAGCTCCATAGATTTTTGCATCTTCTATATCTACATTTGAAAAATCTTCACCTTTTTTTACAATATCTTTAAAAGCTACCATTTTATGTCTAAAATATTTATCTATTTGATAATCAAGCCCTACTTTTTGTGCTGTATCTAAAACCCACGCTAAAATCATTGTATCTGCATAGATGTTTAGTTCAATATCAAAACTATTTTTTACTATTTGCCAATCATATTTAAAATTGTGGCAAACAAGTTTAAATCTATTTAAAATCTCTATTGTTTGTTTTGCAACTTCAAAAGGAATTTGCTCAATTACTCCTAAATAGTTGTGATTTATTGGCACATAATAAGCTTTATTTTCTTCAAAAGCGAAAGAAAAACCTACTATTTTTGCTTTGTTTGTGTCAATATCTGTTGTTTCTGTATCAAAAGCAACTATTGCATCTCTTGGGATTTTATTAATTACAAGGCTTAATTCATCCTCTTTATTTAGTAAAATATACTCAAAGCTATCATTTTTTTCTTCTATTTTTGGCATAATAGTTTTAAAACCTAGCCCATTTTGTCCAACTCTTTCTAAAATTCTATTCATATCATATTTGTTTAGTTCATCTGCAATTTTTAAAATTGGATTCTCTTTTGGTAGAACAAACTCATCAAGATTGTCTATTAAGTGGCAATCTGTTCTTAAAGTTACAAGCTGTTTTGATAAGAATGCATTATCTTTGTTTTCAATTAAAAGCTCTTTTGTTCTTTTTTTTGTGATATTTTCTAGGTTTTCATAGATGTTTTCTAAAGTGTTAAACTCTTCAATTAATCCTTGTGCAGTCTTTGGACCAACCCCTTTTACACCTGGAATATTATCAGCACTATCACCAACAAGTGCTTGATAATCTGTAAACTGTTTTGCACTAACACCATATTTAGTAAAGCATTTCTCTTCGTCTATTATCTCTTTTTTGCTTGGATCAAACAAATACACACTATTTTTATCATCTATTAATTGGTATAAATCCTTATCGTGAGATACAACTCTTACTTCAAGATTTTTGCTAACTGCATCTTTTGCAATGCTAGCAACCATATCATCGGCTTCAAAACCTGTTTTTATAGCTGTTTTAAATCCCATTTGCTCTATCCAAGAAATAGCGATTGGAAGTTGCGTTAATAAATCTTCAGGAACATCAGGTCTGTGGGCTTTGTAATCTTTAAAAAGCTCATTTCTAAAAGTATCCCCTTTTGCATCTAGTGCAAAAACTATATAATCTGTTTGAAAATCTTTTCCAATTCCTGCAATAAAATTCATAAATCCAGTCAAAAGTCCTGTTGGATGACCATCTTTACTTCTTAGAGGTGGAAGTGCAAAATAACTTCTAAATAGAAATCCAAATGTATCAATAATTGTTATGCTTTTTTTCATAATATTCTTTCAATGTTAGTTTTAAGCTTTTATAATATAATAAAATGATTTAAAGAGTGGTTTTATAAGATTTAGAAGTATTTGTTTTAAATTGTAGTTTCATCAAAATCAATATATTTGTATATTGCTAATATTAAAATATTTTCTTTATTTATTTTGTATATTATTTTATATCCAAATACTACAAAATCACGAATATAATCTAAATTAAAGGTACTATTTACTTTTCCTATATATGGATAAAAACTTAAAATTTCTATTTTATTTTTAATCTTAGATAGATACTCTATTGCATTTTTTCTGCTATCCAAAGAAATATACTCTTTTATAGAATATAACTGTTTTTTTGCTTGAATTGAATATATTATTTTCATATTATTACTTTAGTAAATCATTCCAAAGTTCATCGTGTTCAATAGTTTGTTTTTGTTGCTCTTCTAAAAGAGCTTGAAAAATCATCTTTTGTTCTTCTTTAAAAACAGTATTATCCAAAATTTCAACTTCTCGTCCATTTTTGGAAATATTGTTTATAAAATCCATTAAAATTTCTATAGTGCTATTTTCTGCTCTTAAATGTAAAGTTTGCATAGCTCACTCCTTTTTATAATCCTTTATTATAGCTAAAATCTCTTGATAAATAAAACTTTACTAAAAATTGTAAAATAAGAATAAAGAAAGAAAATATTATAATAAAATCAAAAATAATATGGAGAAAAAATGATAATAATTCCAGCAAGATTAAACTCAAGTAGATTTGAAAATAAAATTTTAGTTGATATTTTAGGGCTTCCTATGTTTATAAGAACTGCAAAGCAAGTTAGCTCTTTAGATAAAGTTGTGATTGCAACCGATTCACAAAAAGTTATTGATATTGCACAAAAACATGGTTTTGATGCAGTTTTAACTTCAAGTTCTCACCAAAGTGGAACAGATAGAATAAATGAAGCTGCAAATATTTTAAATCTTGATGAAGATGAGATTATTATAAATGTTCAAGCAGATGAGCCGTTTATTGAAAAAGAGGTTGTGCAAGAAGTAATTTCAAGAACCCAAAAGATGCAAAATGAAGAGAATACTTTAATAACATCTTGCTATAAAGAGGTTTCAAGTGAACTTGCTGATGATCCAAATTTAGTAAAAGTAATTTTAGATTGTAATGAATTAGCCATATATTTTTCAAGAGCAAAAATCCCATATAATAGAGATCATAGTGAAGATGTAAAATATTTTGGACATTTAGGAATTTATGGATTTACAAAAAAATCTTTAAATAAATTTTGTTCTTTAACTCCTTCAATTCATGAAAATATAGAGAAACTTGAGCAGTTAAGAGCTATTGATAATGGGTTTAAAATTGCTATGACAAAAGTTAATTCAAAGTCATTTGGGATTGATACTCAAAAGGATTTAGAAAGAGCTTTAGAGATTTTTGGGTAAAAAAACTACTTGGAACTAAGGTTTTAACCTTAGCCAAATAAATTCTCAGTTCCGATAAAAAGCTAAGAACAAGTTCTTAGTTCCTATTAAAATCCAAAAACTTAAATTCCCCCTCCTTTAAATCATCCACACTAAAATCTGCAAAACTAATTCTATGTAAAGATAAAACTTTGTTTCCTAAATATGCAAACATTCTTTTTACTTGATGATATCTTCCCTCTACAATCTCTAGTTTTACTGTTTTACTATCTATAATCTCCAACTTTGCAGGTTTTAATGGTTTTGTTTCACTGTTTAATAATATATCGCCTTTTGCAAAAATTTCAATTGCACTACTATCTATATCATCAGCTAAACTTGCAAGATATTGCTTTTTTACACTATTTTTTGGACTTGATAATCTATGGTTTAACTCTCCATCATCTGTTAGTAAAATTGCACCACTTGTATCAATATCAAGTCGCCCTATTGTAGATACTTTTGGATTTCTATTTTGAAGTCTTTGTGGAAGAAGCGAATATATAAGCTTTCCAGCGTCATTGTGTGAGCAGATATAATCTTTTGGTTTATGAAGCAAAATCAAGATTTTTTCATCATCTAAAACTTCATCATTTACTTTTATATCTTCATGCTTTGCTTTTATACTTGTGTTAAAAACTCTTTTGTCATTTACTGTTACAATATTCTTTTTTAAAAACAGTTTTGCTTCACTTCTACTACAATATCCCAAACTTGATAAATATGCATCTAATCTTTTCAAAAATCTATCCTATCTATATTTTCGTGATTTTAACACTATTTACTATAAAATACAAATATGAAATTACTAGATAAAAGAAACAAAGTTTGGCTTCTAAATGAAAAAGATGATGATTTTTCCTTCCCAAAACTAGAACAAATGGGTGGAGATTTGGTTGCAATTGGTGGAGATTTTCACCCACAAAGGCTTATAAATGCTTATTATGGTGGACTTTTTCCTTGGTTTATTGATGATTACAACTATATTCACTGGTACAGCCCACAAAAAAGAATGGTTTTAAAGCCAAATGAGTTTAAGCTATCAAAATCTTTAAGAAAAACTATTGAAAAAAATGGTTTTGTTGTAAAACTAAACTCAAATTTTACTGAAGTTATAAAATCTTGTTCAAGTATAAAAAGAAAACACGAAGATGAAACTTGGATTAGTGAAGAGTTTATAGAAGCTTATACAAATTTACATAATCTTGGTATTGCAAATAGTGTTGAAGTCTATTTAGATGAAAAGCTTGTTGGTGGATTATATGGGCTTTTGATTGATGATATTTTTTGTGGTGAAAGTATGTTCTCTTATGTAAATGATGCTTCAAAAGTTGCATTTTTTTATCTTTGTCAAATTGCACTTGAAAAAAATATAAAATTGATTGATTGTCAAGTTTATAACTCACATTTAGCATCTTTGGGTGCTTATGAGATAGATAGAGTTGAGTATTTTAAGCTATTAAATAACTCTTGAATTTAGGAATATTTATAAACTATACTTATATTTATTTCATAAGTTTTTAATATGTTTTTGCCTACAATCCTTTAAAATTTCAAAAAAAGGATTTTATATGTCATTAAGAGAAAAATTTTCTCCTACTTGTTATTTATCTGCACTTGGAGCTGGAGGTCTTAGTGTATCATTTTTTATATATTTAATGTTTTTAGTTCCTCATCCAGATACTCCAATGGCGACTTTTGAGTATGTTATGAAAGCTTTAGAAAGAGGTGATTGGCTTAGTTTTGTAAGTGCTTTTTCTTTGGTTTTTATTATTGCTTTTGCATTTTTTCACTTCAAACTTCTAATTTTTAACACAAAACAGTATTTAAAATTTAGAAAAACAGAAGCTTATCAAGCTTTAATCAAATCAAATGGACAAATAAGTCTGATGACTCTGCCACTTACATACACAATGAGTATAAATGTTGGTTTTGTATTGGGTGCTGTTTTTGTTCCAGGTCTTTGGAGTGTTGTTGAGTATCTATTTCCTTTTGCTCTAATTGGATTTGCTATAAATGGATATTTTGCACTTAAAATATTTTTTGAGTACTTTTCAAGACTTTTAGTAAATGGTGATTTTGATTTTACAAAAAACAATAATCTAACTCAAATGATTTCAATTTTTGCACTAGCAATGGTTGCAGTTGGATTTGCAGCACCTGGTGCTATGAGTTCAAATATTGCTGTAAATGCTATTGGAATATTTTTTGCCCTACTGTTTGCTTCACTTGCTGTTTTATTAACTGTTATTAAAATTATTTTTGGTTTTAAAAATATGTTTGAGCATGGTTTAGGTCTTGAAACGGCTCCAAGTATTTGGATTATGCTTCCAATTTTAACACTTCTTGGAATTACATTTATTAGAATTACTTTTGGTTTAGAACATAATTTTCAAGCAATTAACGATAAAACATCACTATTTGTTCTAACTTCTGTTGTATTATCACTGCAAATTATATTTGGAATTTTAGGATATATGGTTCTTAAAAAACTAGGATATTTTGAAAAATTCATAAAATCAAATGATGAAAAATCGGCACTATCTTTTGCACTAATTTGTCCAGGTGTTGCATTTTTTGTATTTGGAATGTTCTTTATAAATATTGGTTTAGAACAAACTGGAATTTTAGAAAAATATAGTTTAATCTACTTCTTACTTATGATTCCATTTATCTATATTCAAGTAAAAACTATTCAGCTATTCTTTAGACTTTACAAAAAATTCTCATTTTAACTAAAAAGAGCATTTGCTCTTTTTACATGCTTTTATTAATTTAAAAATAAGTTTTAATTATCTATAATCTATAACTTTATTTTATAAAAGTAAACTACAAAATCTAAATCAAAAGGAAATAATTATGAAAAAAGTATTATTAAGTTTAACAGCAACTCTAGTTCTAGGAGCATCTGCATCTGCTAGTGATAATTTAGCAAAAGGTCTAAATGTAATGATTACAAGTGCTGATACACAAACTCAAATGATGGGAATGGTACTATCTACAATGACTCTAAAAGAGAAAAAAGAGGTAAATATGGTACTTTGTTCAGATGCTGGAAATCTTGCTTTAAAAGATTTTGAAGCTGGAAAAATCAAAATGCAAGGTGAAGAAAAAACTCCAAAAATGCTACTTCAAGGTTTAATCAAAGAGGGAGCAAATGTTGAAGTTTGTCCACTATTCTTACCAAATGCTGGAAAAACTGAAGCTGATTTAATGGAAGGTGTAAGTGTTGCAAAACCACCTATGGTTGCTAAAAAACTTTTAGATAAAGATTTACAAACTTTAAGTTATTAATCAGATTAAAAAGTATAGCTAAACAGCTATACTTTTTTAATATTGATCTGTCAACACTAAATAGGACATAAAATGAATTTCTT
>CANRCH010000080.1 GCA_947629065.1 uncultured Aliarcobacter sp. | reverse complement strand
GTTGGAATTAAAAGAAAAATATAAAACTACTTCAAACTAATATTTAACTAAAAAAAGTTAGAAATTTACTCTATGGTTATAAATAGGTTAGAAATGGACTCCAAAAGCAAACCTTAAACTATTCATTAAAAGCCTATTTTATCGTGCTTATAGGCTCTTTTTATTTTCATAATGGTATAGACCAGCTTCATCAATACCACATAAATTATTCATAAATAACCTTTTTATATTTAAAAGATATTATATTTAAAAAAAGTTTTTTATAAAGACTTGACAAAGATTGACTAAAGTTATATAATTTCATTAGCAGTTAAATATAAGGAGTGCTAAATGAATGATAATAATATTTTTGAACAGATGACAAACCAGCTAAGAGAGACTATTGATTCAAGTCTGAACTTAGCCTTACATAATAAAAACCAAGAAGTTGAAGTAGTTCACCTTCTTTGGGCAATGCTTACAAATACAAATTCAGTTTTAAACCAACTACTAAATAAAATGAGTGTAAACAAAGCAGCCATTGAGCTTGAAGCAAAATCAAAAGCACAAAGTTTGCCAACTGTTACTAGTGTTACAAAAGAGAACATTAAAGTATCAAGAAATCTTTATGAAAGTTTTCAAAAAGCAGCTGGTCAGATGGCTAGTTTAGGAGATAAATTTATTGCAATTGACTCTTGGCTTATTGCAAATTTTGACAATCCTACAATTAAAGAGATTTTAGGAAAATATATTGATTTAAAAGAGGCAAAAAAAGAGCTAGAAGCTATAAGAGCTGGGAAAACTATAGATAATCAAAGTGCAGACGATAATCTTGAAGCTTTAAATAAATATGGAATAGATTTAAATAAATCTGCAATTGATGGAAAACTTGATCCTGTGATTGGAAGAGATGAACAAATTAATAGAATGATGCAAATTCTTATAAGAAAAACAAAAAATAATCCTATACTTCTAGGAGAACCAGGGACTGGAAAAACAGCAATTGCTGAAGGATTAGCACAAAGAATTGTAAATAAAGATGTGCCAATAAGTCTTCAAAACAAAAGAGTAGTTGCCCTTGATATGAGTGCTTTAATTGCAGGTGCAAAATACCGTGGAGAGTTTGAAGATAGACTAAAATCTGTAATAGATGAAGTAAAAAAAGATGGAAATATAATTTTATTTATAGATGAGATTCATACAATTATAGGTGCAGGGGCTAGTGAAGGTTCTATGGATGCTGCAAATATTTTAAAACCAAGTCTAGCACGTGGTGAGCTTCATACAATTGGTGCAACAACTTTAAAAGAGTATAGAAAGTATTTTGAAAAAGATCAAGCAATGCAAAGAAGATTTCAGCCTGTAAATGTAAATGAACCTAGCGTTAATGAAGCTTTACAAATACTTAGAGGTATAAAAGAGAAACTAGAAACTCACCACAATGTAACAATAAATGATAGTGCATTGGTTGCTGCTGCAAAATTATCAAATAGATATATAAGTGATAGATTTTTGCCAGATAAAGCAATAGATTTAATAGATGAAGCAGCAGCTGAACTTAAAATGCAAATAGAGAGTGAACCCACTATTCTTTCAAGTATAAAAAGAGAGATACAGACTTTGCAAGTGGAAAAAGAGGCTTTAAAAATGGAGAAAAGCCAAAAAAATGAAGCAAGAATAAAAGAAATTGAAAAAGAGTTAGCAAATAAAAATGAAGAGAAACAAAATCTTGAAGCACAGTTTGAGAATGAAAAAGAGACTTTTAATAAAGAAAGCATCTTAAAAGCAAAAATTGATGAGCTAAAAACAAAAGCAAATATAGCAAAACGAGAATCAAAATTTGAAGAAGCTGCAAAAATAGAGTATGGGGAAATTCCAGAAATTGAAAAACAAATAAGCGAAAATGCCCAAAAATGGGAAATTATGCAAAAAGAGGGAATACTACTTAGAAATAGTGTTGATGAAGATAGTATTGCCTCAATTGTAAGTAGATGGACAGGAATTCCAGTAAACAAAATGCTTGATAGTGAAAAACAAAAAGTTTTAAAAGTTGAAGAGGTTTTAAAACAAGATGTTATAGGGCAAGATGAAGCAATTAAAGCAATTTCAAGAGCCATCAAAAGAAATAAAGCAGGACTTAGTGAAACAAACCGACCAATAGGAAGTTTTCTATTTTTAGGACCAACAGGAGTTGGAAAAACTGAAAGTGCTAAAACTTTAGCAAAATTCTTGTTTGATGATGAAAAAAGCTTGATTAGATTTGATATGAGTGAATATATGGAAAAACACTCAGTTAGTAGGCTTGTAGGAGCAGCACCAGGGTATGTAGGATATGAAGAGGGAGGTCAGCTAACTGAAGCTGTAAGACGAAAACCATATAGTGTAATACTATTTGATGAAGTTGAAAAAGCACACACAGATGTATTTAATATTCTTTTGCAAGTGCTTGATGATGGAAGATTAACAGATAACAAAGGTGTAACAGTTGATTTTAAAAATACAATTATAATACTTACTTCAAATATTGGAAGTAGTAAAATTATAGAAATAGCAGATAAAGAACAAAGAAGAAAAGCGGTTCTTGATGATTTAAAAACTCACTTTAGACCTGAATTTTTAAATAGACTTGACGATATTATAATCTTTGAACAGCTAAATCTTGAAGCTATTACAAATATTGTGGATATTTTATTTAATAATATTAAGAAAAAATTGCAAGATAAAGGAATTGAAATCTCTTTAACAAAAGAGGCGAAAGAATACATAGCAAATGTAGGGTTTGATCCAGTTTATGGTGCAAGACCACTAAAAAGAGCGATCTATGAAGAGATTGAAGATAGATTAGCAATTTTAATTCTTGAAGATAAAATTGATGAAAATTCAAAAATAGAGTTTGATTTAAAAGATAATGAGATAATTGCTAAAATATATTAAAATATAAAGATAGTTTAAGTAAGTTTTACCTATAATCCACAACTTATTTAGCAATTTTGAGGAAAGACTAAAATGAAAAGAACATATCAACCACATAATACTCCTAGAAAAAGAACTCACGGGTTCAGAGTAAGAATGGCTACTAAAAATGGTAGAAGAGTAATTAATGCAAGAAGAGCTAAAGGAAGAAAAAGATTAGCTGTTTAAGCAAAGAGTATAGATTAAATACTCAAAAAGAGTTTAATAGACTTTATAAAAGCGGTAAAAGTTGGCATACGTCATCTTTTGTCGCTTTTTTTGATTCTAGCAAAGATTTAAAATTAGCCTTTGTTGCATCAAAGAAAATAGGCAATGCAGTAAAAAGAAACAGGGCTAAAAGAAGATTAAGAGCAGCATTTGCATCTTATACTAATTTAAAAACTGGCAGTTACATTTTTGTAGCAAAAAATCCTATCAATGAGAAAAACTATAAAGAGTTAAAAAAAGATTTTAACTTTGCACTTAAAAGATTAGAACTATTTAACGAAATATGAAAAAAATTTCAAAAGCCCTTATTCGCTTTTATCAAAGATATTTATCAATAATTTCTTTTGGTTCTTGCAGATATTACCCCACTTGTTCACAATATGCACTATGGCAATTGGATAATAATGGGATTTTTAAGGCTTTTTATTTTACAATATTACGCATTTTAAAGTGCAACCAACTTTTCGATGGTGGATTTGATTATCCAGTTGCAAAATTAAATTTAAATCCAAAAACATATAATAAAAAAATAAAAGTGATTTATTGGTTTGTACCTTTAGAACATGGTAAGTATTTAGTAGTAAAAAACAGGGAGTGGAAGACGTAGATGAATAATAATTTGAATCAAAATGGCGGTATGCAAAAACGACTGATTTTAATGACAGTTTTAGTTTTTGTATTTTTTATAGCTTATGAGTTTTTAGTTTTAAAACCTCAACAAGAGCAAAGAAAAGAACAAGCAAGAATTGCACAAGAACAAAATGCAAATGCTGCACCTGAAGTTGCAATGTCAAGCACTTCTCAAGATTTAGCTTCTGTAAATAGTGCAAATGTTGCACCAATGCAAGTAAATAAAGTTTTAAGTACAATTAGAACTTCAAAAAATATTATTGAAATTGATAATTTAGGACGAGTTGCACAAGTTACACTTTTAGAAGAAAAATATAAAAGTGAAGATGGAAGTAATCTAAAACTATATGATAATAATCAATTAAGACCTTTAGAGACAAGATTTGCAAACTCTTCAATAAACAGTGAAGCATTTAAAGTTGATTTTGTTGCAAGTTCAAGCAATCTTGATGCAAGTAGCCAAACTCAAGAGCTTATTTTAACTCAAACTCTAAGTGGAACAACTTTTACAAAAAAACTTACTTTCTATCCAGATGGGCATTATGATTTAGAAGCAAGTGCTAGTAACGGTGAACAGTTTTTTATAACAAATGGTTACAGACCAAATGTAAAAGTAGATATGTATGCAGTTCACGGGTTAATGGCACAACATAGAGTTGATGATAGTCTTGAAGTAATTGATGATGGAGATTTAAGTTCAAATAAAACTTTTCAAGGAATGAACTTTGTATCAAACTTTGATAGATACTATGCAAGTGTTGTTTACAATTTTGATAAAGCTTTAGAAATAACTTTAATGCCAGATGCAAAAGAGAATCCAAATGCATTTATTCACGCAAATGGAAATATATCTTTTAGTGGTTGGATGGGACCAAAAAACTTTAATGATTTAAAAGCATTAAATCCAAAATTAACAGATGTTATTGATTATGGTTGGTTTACATTTATTGCAAAACCTATGTTTACTCTTCTACAATTTATTCAAAGTTATGTTGGAAACTGGGGATGGACAATTGTTATTCTTACAATCTTAATTAAACTTGTACTTTATCCACTATCTTATAAAGGTATGGTTGGTATGCAAAAGCTTAAAGATCTTGCACCAAAAATGAAAGAGATTCAAGCAAAATATAAAGATGATAAACAAAGACAATCAATGGCAATGATGGAACTATACAAAAAGCATGGCGCAAACCCAATGGGTGGATGTTTACCACTACTTTTACAAATTCCCGTTTTCTTTGCGATATATAGAGTTTTAATTAATGCAATTGAATTAAAAGGTGCAGAGTGGATTTTATGGATTCACGATTTAGCAGAGATGGATCCTTGGTTTGTACTTCCTATTTTAATGGGTGCAACAATGTTTATTCAACAAAAAATCACTCCAACAGCTATGCAAGATGAGCTACAAAAGAAGATTTTCCAAATGTTACCTATAATATTTACTTTCTTCTTTATTTGGTTCCCAGCAGGATTAACTCTTTACTGGTTCGTAAATAACCTGTTTACAATTGCACAACAATATACTATTAATAGAATATTTGAGAAAAAAAGAGTTGCAAAAGCGAATTCTTAATTAGGAAAAAAAATGAAAAAGTTTGAAGCAGAGAGTTTAGATAAAGTTTATGAACTAGCAGTAAAAGAGTTTGAATGTTCTGTTACTGAACTTGAAATTGAAATTATTCAACAAGCAAGTAAAGGTTTTTTAGGCTTTGGAAAAAAACAAGCAATCATTTGTGCTTATAAAAAGACTCCACAATTTGCTACTACAAATGAAGAACAAAAGAGTTACAAAAATAAAGATGTAAAAATAGAAGAGTTTTCAAAAAAAATCGAGGACTCTTCTTTAAAAAATAAAGAAGAAAAAGAAGTTATTGAAGTAAAGAAAGAGCCTTTAACAACAGTTCCAAGAAGAGAGAACAAAGAGCAAATTTTTGATAATTTTTACAATGAAGATAAAAACGATATTTCAAAAATCTATATCAAAAAAGACAAAGATGAAATTTTAAAAGAGGTAAAAGCAGGAATTGATATGCTTTTCAAAGACTCCTGTTTCCATCTTGATGATATTAAAGTAGAATTTTATGATGAGGAAACTCTTTTAATTGAGTTCTTAGGTGAAGATTCTGCACTTTTAATTGGTAAAGAGGGATATAGATATAAAGCTTTATCATATATTTTATTTAACTGGATAAATGATAAATTTGGGCTAATGCTAAGACTTGAAGTTGCACAATTTTTAAAAAATCAAGAAGAGGCAATTTATGCATATTTAGAACCAATTATTGATTTAATTAAAGAAAAAGGTAGCTTTAAAACAAAACCTCTTGATGGAATTTTAGTTCATATTGCACTAAAAAGATTAAGAGAAGAGTTCCCTGAAAAATATGTTGCAGTAAAAACAAATATTAAAGGTGAAAAATATGTACTTGTAAATGAGTACAAAGCAAGAGAGATATAGTTTTGTTTTACGATGATACAATTGTTGCAATTGCAACGGCAAACGGTATAGGATCAATCTCTATAATTAGACTTTCAGGGGCAAAAGCCCTTGAAATAGCTTCAAAAATCTCACAAAAAAACAGTTTAAAACCAAGATTCGCAACACTTTCATATCTTTATAATAACCAAAATGAGCCAATAGATGAAGGAATTTTAATCTACTTTAAAGCACCCTACTCTTTTACAGGTGAAGATATTGTAGAGTTTCAACTTCACGGTGGTATTGCTATTTCAAATATAATTTTAGAAGAGTGCCTAAATCTTGGTGCTAGAATGGCAAATGCTGGTGAGTTCTCAAAAAGAGCTTTTTTAAATGGAAAAATAGATTTAAGTAAAGCAGAAGCAATTTCAAAAATTATTGAAGCTAAAAGTAGTGATGCAGTTAGACTTCTTGCTAGACAATTAAAAGGTGAATTAAAAGATTTTGTAGAAGATATTAGAGAAGATTTACTTTTTATGTTAGCTTATACAGAAGTTTCTATTGATTATGCTGAAGAGGATTTACCTACTGATATTTTTGAAAAAATAGAAGAAAAAATCAAAAAAATTGAAGAGAAACTACAAAATACTCTAGATGCTAGTAAAAGAAGAGAAGGTATGATTGAAGGCTTTAAACTAGCAATCATAGGAAAACCAAATGTTGGTAAATCAAGTCTTTTAAATAAGCTTTTAAACTATGATAGAGCCATTATTAGTGATATTGCGGGAACGACTAGAGATACAATTGAAGAGAGCGTTAAAATTGGAACTCATATTGTAAAAATAGTTGATACAGCTGGAATTAGAGAAGATACAAGTGATGTAATTGAAAAAATTGGTATAGAAAAATCTATTCAAACAATAGAAGATGCTGATATTATTGTAGCTTTATTTGATAACTCAAATGAAATATCAAAAGAAGATGAAAATATTTTAGATATTTTAAAAGATTTAGATAAAAATGTTATAAAAGTTTTGAATAAAAGTGATTTAGAAAATAGTTTTGATAAGAGTAAATTAGATAATTTTATTGAAATCTCTGCAAAAAATAGTATAAATATCCTTTTAGAAAAAATAGAAAAAATCTTAGATGAAAATAGTTTTGGTGATGAATTAACTTTAGTTTCAAAAAGACAAATATCTAGCGTAGAAAATACTCTATATAATATAAAACAAGCAAACACTCCACTATATAGTGGCGAATTAGAGTTTTTTGCACACTTTATAACTGAAGCACTTCACGAAATTTCAAACATTACAAGACCTTATGAAAATGATGAGATGCTAGATGTTATGTTTGGTGAATTTTGTCTAGGTAAATAGTAATAAAATAGATGAATTTAAGGAAATAATGATGAAGAAAAGCTTTTTTATATTAACTCTAGTTTTAATCTTTTCAAATCAATCTTTTGCAAAAGATAATAGATGGGATGAGTTTTTTAAAGATAGTGGATTTCCAAAAAAAGTAGTTGATGATGGAAGTGTTGTAAAAGGAAAAATCCTTGATACTATTGTAACTTATCAAATAAAAAACAATGATGGAATAAAAGGAAACTTTGAAAATAGTGATAGTGCTTTAGTTACTTTGACAAATAAAATTGGTGAAACTATCTCAACTGAAAAGTTTTTAAATGTAAAAGAGTTGAGAGCTTGGGGAAAAACAAATTTTATTGAACTTTTCTCATTTTTAACAAAAGAGCAAAAACTAGATCAAAAAACTCTAACTGAACTTACAAATCTAGCATTTTTGGCACTATC
>CANRCH010000079.1 GCA_947629065.1 uncultured Aliarcobacter sp. | reverse complement strand
CATTTTCATATTTCAGAGCCATTTTTGGAACTAATCACAAATAATAAAACAAATCATGAAAAATTTGCAAAAATCTTAAAAAGTTTAAACTATGATAAATGGGTTTCAATAGAGATGAAAAATGGTGTGATGGAATCAAATGTTGAAGCTGTTAAAAATAGTTTAGAATTAATTAGGGGGATTTATGAGTAGATTAGATTTTATAAACAACAATTTATTTAAAAAAATGGCTATTTTTTTAATAGTTATTTCAAGTATGTTAATTTTTTACAAAATGATAGGTCGTTCAGTTTGGGTTGATGAAGCAATGTTGCTTAAAAGTATTTTTGCAAACAACTTTTTAGATTTTATAAATCCGCTACCTTATTATGACCAAGCACAGCCTTTTTTTGTTTCTATTGTTCATAAGCTTATATCTTTAATTTCAATAGATTTTAAAATTATGAGAGCAATTTTGCTAATAATATGTTTAGCACCAATTTTTTTCTTTACGATAAAAATTTATCAAAATGAAAAAATTAATCCATTTTTGCTATCTTTAGTTCTTTTTTCAACTATTTTGTCAGTTGGATTTTATTTAACGGAGATTAAGCACTACTCTTTTGAAATAGTAGCTACTTTTGGAATGGTATATTTTACAAATAATTTTTTTAAAGAAAAAAGTTCTTATTTCAAAACTATAATATTTATATCTTTAATATCAACTATTGGATTTAGCAGTATTATTCCAGCTTGTATGATAATTTTATATATTTCTCTTTTTCAGCTTTATAAAGAAAAACAAAATTTCTTTACTAAAAACAATATTTTTGGAATTTTATTAAGTTTAATTTTAATAGCCATCACTTATTTACATATGAAACATTTAACAATTTTTCAAATATCAAATCATGATGTATATTTAAATAAAGGTATTCTTGAGGATATTAAATCATTGGCTTTTTCAGCACTGGGTGCGTATGGAAAAGTTCTTATCTTAGTTTCAGCATTTTCATCAATTTTTGTTTTATTTTATAAAAATAAAACTAGTTTTTTATTTCATCTTAATAATATTTTTCTACTAATTGTAATTGTGGTAACTTTAGCAAAACTAGTTGGTATATATCCAGTTATATCAGATAGACATATTGTATGGATTGTACCATTTAGTATTTTCATAGTTGCTATGCTTCTTAATAATATATATCAAGATAAAAACAGAAAAATAAAAATGTTATTTGTTTTTATATTAATTGCTTTTTTAGCACAAATAATTAATATTTTTTATAAAAGTTTTACTACTGAATTAAATGAAAGAACTGCAAATAATAAATTGTATAAGTTTGTTGGAAAAATGGAATCAAGTGTATTTTTAGTACATCCATGGGGAAAGCCTTCTTTAGATTATTATAAAAAAATATTATTAGATTTGAATAAACATGAATACATTGATGGTAAAAATGACAGAAAATCTAAACTTACATCAAAAATAAGTTCTCAAGAGAGATATCAAAATGCTGTTGATGATGTTTTTAGAGAAATTACTAAAAATAATTTTTATTTTTTAATATCTCATTTAAAATCACTTGATGATGAAACTGAAGATATTTATAATTCAATTGGATACATAAAAGAAAAACTTACAGAAAAAAATTGTATCTACAATTCAATATTTCAAGATTCTAATGTACAAATTTTAAAAGTGGAGTGTCAAAATGTTGCAAATCCCAAACCATAAAAAAGAGATTTTAAAAGATAAATCCACAAAATATTGTGTTGTAGTTCCTGTAATAAATGAAGGAGAAAGAATACAATTTCAACTTCAAAAAATGAAAGATATTTCAAAAGATATAGACATCATAATTGCAGATGGTGGAAGTTCTGATGGTTCATTAGAATTAGACTTTTTAAAAAATTGTAATGTACGAGCAATATTAACAAAACAAGATAAAGGTAAATTATCAGCACAACTAAGAATGGCATATAAATTTGCACTTGACGAAGGATATGATGGAATTGTAACAGTTGATGGAAATGGAAAAGATAGTGTAGAAAGTATTTATGAATTTATCAAAAAACTTGATGTTGGCTACGATATGATTCAAGGAAGCCGTTTTATAGCAGGTGGAGCTGCAATAAATACTCCAAAAATAAGACACTTTGCTGTAAAACTTATTCATATTCCAGTGATTTCAATGATAGCTGGATTTAAATATACAGATACTACAAATGGCTACAGAGGATATAGTAAAAAGTATTTAGAACATCCAGATGTGGAACCATTTAGAGATATATTTGATACTTATGAACTTTTAGCATATTTATCTGTAAAAGCTCCAAGACTTGGTCTTGAAACTTGTGAAGTACCAGTAACTAGAACATATCCAAGTGATGGAAAAATACCTACAAAAATAAGTTCTTTTAGAGGTAATTTTTTATTAATCAAAATTTTATGGGAACTTATTAGAGGTAAGTATGATTGCTAAGAATTCTTTAAATTTATCATTCGATTTAATATTAAAATATTTATTAGATATTTTAAATCATAGAAAATTTGGGTTTTACTTCTCTTTATTTTATGCTTTAATACTTGTTTTGAGCTTTTATCCAGGAATACTTTATAGTGATAGTGTTCCAAGATGGAATTTGGCTATAGAATTTTATAAAAATGGATTTTCAAATTTTTCAAGTTTTTCAAGTCATCATCCAGTAATACCTTCAGTATTACAGTCATTCTTTTATGGAGTTACAAAAGAAGTTGGATTGTTTATATTTTTTCAGATTTTTTGTTTTTCTTATTTAATTTTTAAGATAGTAAATAAAATAATTGATAGTCCATATAAAAATATAATTATAATAGCTATTTTAATATTACCAATAAACTATATTTATGCCTTATTCCACTCTTTTGATACATTGTATGCAGTATTAAATTTATTTTTAATATATATACTTTTAAAATTATATGAAAAATATTCAAATAGTAGTTATATAGTTTTATTAATAACTGTTTTTTTACTTGTTTCTGTTCGGCTTAATGCAATTTTATTAGCCCCAATAATCTCAATTATATTTATATATTTTATATATAGGAATAATCAAAAATTTAATATAAAAACAATAACTATGTCCATGCTGATTTTAGTTGTTGCATATTCGCCTTTTTATATTACTTCATCTTTAAATATGAAAACAAGTAATAGTTGGGTTATTGGATTTGCTTGGGAATATGCGAATATGGGAACAAAATCAAAAGATAGCAAACATATTGAATTTATGAATTCACTTGGAAGTAATACAGATAATATAAAAAATAAGATTTGTTATAATGGAATTTGGTGTGGAAATGAAAATAAAGAATTTATAGGAAAAGTATCAAAAAATGATGAATTAAGTAAAAAAACTTTTGAGAATTATTTAGATATTTTTAAAAATGAACCCATATTATTTATCACAGAAAAATTCAAATATATTTCAAGTTTAATGGGAATAGATAAGCCATTATCAAATGCTGAAATTGCTAAATGGCGACATGGTAATTGGGCAGAAGCACATCAAAAACTAGGTTTTATAACAAATGAAAATAAAGAGAAAATAATTAATGAATATTTCTCATTTTCAAAAAATATAACTTTTATATTTGAACCATATAAAATATTTATTTTAGGAGTACTATTTTTAATATATATTTTGTTTGTAATAAAAAAATATTTTCTACCATTAGCACTTGGTTTTAGTATTTCATGGCTATATTATTGTACATTTTTTATAACTTCTCAAAATCATGAATTAAGATATTTTTTCCCTGTACTTTTATATTCACAAGTGTTATTTGTTATAGTAATTTCTAATTTATTATCCAAATTTGAGATTAAAAAAATACTTATATTAATTATTTCTATTATAATAATTGTTTTTTTATCAAATAAGTATTATATTTATAAAGAAAAAGAAAATAATATTTTAAGTAATATTAATAACTCTATTTTATTGTATGAGAACAATGAACTACTAATAAAAATAAACCCAGAAAAGCAAAAAATAGTATATTTTTATAAAGATTGTAAAAACAAAGATATAACTACAACATTCTTTTTACATTTAGTTCCTGAAGATATAAATAGTTTACCAGAAAATAGAAAGCAATATGCTTTTGATAATTTAGATTTTTCTTGGATTTCTCAAGCACTTGAAACACCATTTTTTGGAGAATATAAAAATAGTTGCATAGCAACAAAAGATTTACCAAAATATAAAATCAAAACTATTCGTACAGGACAGTTTAATAAAGATGGTAGATTATGGCAAACAAGTATAGATTTAAACTCAAAAATAGATAAACAAAAAGAGCTTCAAAGTTTTAATTTTAGTGATAAAAACTGGGCAAATGGAATTAGTTTATCTAAAAGTGGATTTTTTGTAGAAAATAATTTTTTAAATAGACAATCTTTGAGTATTGGAGATAAATTAAAGTTTAATTTTTCAGATGAAAGAACTATTGCAGATTTACAATATAGTTCTCAATATATAAATATTTTTGTAGATGGTGAAAAACTTGACCCTATAAAAGATGGTTATCCAAACAAAATCTTAATTCTTGGTGATAAATGAAAAAATATGATTGTGTAGTTATTGGTGGAGGATTTTTTGGCTCAACTCTTGGACTTTTTTTAAAAGAATATTTTGATGATGTGGTAGTTTTAGAGCAAGAAAAGGATATTTTACAAAGAGCAAGTTATGTCAATCAAGCAAGAGTTCATATGGGTTATCACTATCCTAGAAGTCTTGTAACTGCTTTTAGGTCTTTGGCAAATTTTCCAAAATTCATAAAAGATTTTGAAAAAGCTATAAAGTCTGATTTTGACAAATACTATGCTATTGCAAAAATAGGCTCAAAAGTAAATGCAAATCAGTTTTATGAAATCTATAATAAAATGAATGCTCCTATAAACAAAGCTCCATCACATATTAAAGCACTTTTTGATGATAAGCTTATTGATGAAGTATTTCGTGTAAAGGAGTTTGCTTTTGACTCTCAAATACTTAAAAATATAGTTTTAGAGAAATTTGAAGAGAGTAATTGTGAATTAAGATTAAATACAAAAGTAGAAAAAATACAGATAAGTTTAGATGATACAATAAATATATATTTAGAAGATGATGAAGCAATTAATTCAAGATTTGTGTTTAACTGCACATATTCAGGACTTAATACAGTTTTAAATAACTCAAATATGCCACTATTAAATCTAAAACATGAAATCACAGAGATGGCTTTGATTGAGTTACCTGATGAACTTAAAAACTTTTCTATTACTATTATGGATGGACCATTTTTTTCAATAATGCCTTTTCCATCAAGAAAACTAAACACTTTTAGCCATGTGAGATATACACCTCATGGTAGTTGGATAGATAAAGATGATTATCAAAATGGATATGATATTTTAAAAAAATATGATAAAAAATCAAATTTTAGATATATGATAAATGATGCAAAAAGATATATTCCACTTCTTGAAAATGCTATTTATAAAGATAGCATATTTGAAGTAAAGACAGTTCAGGTGAAAAATGAAACTGATGATGGAAGACCAATACTATTTACAAAAGATTATGAAATAAAAAATTTCTCTAATATTATGGGTGGAAAGATAGATAATATTTATGAAATTTTAGACACTATAAAAGAGACAAAAGATTTTTTAGGTGTTAAAAAAAGACATTTTTGGGATATATTCAAATGATATTAAAACTACTAAAAAGCCAATTTGTGATTTATGGAATAGTTGGAGTTGGGGTGACTTTATTGAAACTATTATCTTTGTATATCTTAAGAGATATATTTGAAATAGTTACTTTTTTAAGTGTAACAATATCTTATATTATAGCTGTTGTAACACATTTTTTTATAAACAAACACTATACATTTAAAGTTGATGAAAAAAAGATTATGAATATGATGACTGTAAGATATTTTGTTGCTTTAGTTATTGCATTTGTTTTTTATTCTGGAAATATTTGGATGTTGAATCAGATTTTTGAATTACATTTTTATGTAGCTGTTTTTATAGCTCTTTTTTTGAGTTTTATTTTTAACTATTTTTTGTATAAAAAATATGTATTTCTGTAAAATAAATTATTTTAAATATAGACAAGTTTTGCTTCTATTAAAAATAAAAGGCTAAAATTAGATTTCAAAATCAATTTTAGGACTTTTATGGATTTCTTTATAGCAACATTTTTAAAAATGTTCTTTATTATGACACCTTTCTTTGTGCTTTCGGTTTTTTTAACAGTTACAAATGAAGCAACTTTAAAAGAGAAAAGAAAATTAGCAATCAAAGTTACAACATCTGTAATTATTATTGCTTTAGTTATATTATTTTTTGGGCAACATATTTTTTCTATTTTTGGAATCACTCTTGATGCGTTTAAAATTGGAGCTGGAGCACTTCTTTTTTTAACAGCTGTAAATTTAATTCATGGAAGCAAAGATGGTCAAAAACCAAATGATCAAAACTTAAGTGAATTAGCAGTTGTTCCTTTGGCACTTCCTATTACTATTGGACCTGGAACTATTGGGGTTTTACTTGTTTTTGGGGCTGAGTTAAATAGTTTTTCAAAACTTCTTACAGGAAGTTTAGCACTTTTATCTGCAATACTTTTAATAGGAACTATGCTTTATTTATCTAGTTTGATTGAGAAATTTATAGGTGAAAATGGGCTTTTGATTATTTCTAAAATTACAGGACTTTTTTTAGCAGCACTTTCAGCACAAATTATGTTTTCTGGAATTAAGAGTTTTTTAGGGCTTTAGAGTTTTGAAGATATATTTATAAAAGGCAAAATGCCTTTTATTTATAAAATTTTAAAAGCCTCTTCTAAGTCTAAAGTTCCTTCATAAAAGGCTTTTCCTACAATTACCCCACCTATATTTCCATTTTCTTTACAAGCTTTAATATCGTTTATATCTTTTACCCCACCACTTGCAATTGTATAAACTTTACTTGCAAGTGCAATGTCTTCTGTGAAGTTTACATTTACCCCACAAAGCATTCCATCTTTGCTTATATCTGTACAAATAATTGCATCAACTCCAGCATTTGCAAACTCTTTTGCTAAATCTGTAGCTTTCATAGATGATACTTCAGCCCAACCCTCAACTGCAACCATTCCATTTAGTGCATCAATTCCAACAGCAATTGGATATTTTTTTGCCATATCTTTTACAAATTGCGGATCTTTTACAGCAATTGAACCTAAAATCAGTCTATCAACCCCAAGTTCTAGGTACATTTGAATAGTTTTTTCATCTCTAATTCCACCACCAAGCTCTATTTTTAAGTTACAGTTTTCTCTAATTTTTCTAATCTGCTCTAAATTTGCAGGTTTCCCTTCAAATGCACCATTTAAATCAACAATATGAACCCATTTGCTACCTAATTCTTCAAATCTTTTAGCTACTTGCCAAGGCTCACTAGAGTAGATTTTTGCACTATCCATAAGCCCTTTGCTAAGTCTTACTGCTTTTCCATCTTTTAAATCTATTGCTGGTAAAATATCCATCTTTTCTCCTATATCTTTGTAATAAAATTTTCTAAAATTTTTAAGCCATTTTTATGTGATTTTTCTGGATGGGCTTGAAATCCAAAAATATTATTTTTGTTTACAGCACTTGCAAAACTATATCCATAATTTGTATGTGCGATTGTAAATTCATCTTTTGTTATAGCATGAAATGAGTGAACAAAGTATAAATATGGATTAGATAATCCATCAAAAATTGGACTGTTTTTATTTAATGCTCTGTTCCAACCCATATGAGGGATTTTTAAATCTTGACTGTTTTTTTCAAATTTACTTTTATCAAAAGCTACAACGCTACCTTCAATTAAACCTAAACCTTTTGTAAATCCAAACTCTTCACTACTTTCAAATAGAAGTTGCATTCCTAGGCAAATTCCTAAAAGTGGTTTATTGCTATTTGCAAAATCCAAAATAGCATCTTTTAAGTTGCTCTCTTCTAAATGTTGCATAGCATCTTTATATGCTCC
>CANRCH010000078.1 GCA_947629065.1 uncultured Aliarcobacter sp. | reverse complement strand
ATTCTAAATAAAGCTAAGATATTTGGTAGGTTTAAAGCCTTTTTCATTATCTAAAAGTTGTCCCACCATCAACGATTAATGTATGACCTGTAATCCAAGAAGCATCATTTGTACATAAGAAATAACATGATTGTGCTAAATCTTCAGGTTGTCCGATTCTATTTAGTGGAGAGTATTCAGCCGTTTTTGCTTTAACTTCTTCATAGTTTGTAAATGCTTTTAGTGCATCAGTATCAATTGGGCCACCTGAAACAGCATTTACTCTAATTCCAAACTCTCCTAGTTCATTTGCAGCGTATCTTACCATTGCTTCAACAGCTGCTTTATTTGTTCCATGACCTGCATAGTTTTCTATATAAACTAAATTTCCAGTAGATGAAAGAGATACTATTGCTCCACCACCGATTTTTTGCATTCTTTTTGCTGCTTGTTGTGCACCACAAACAAAAGCATTTACAGTTGCTGTGTAGATATTATTAAGTCCTCGTGGTTTTAATTTCATAAATTTACCATATCCACCAACAACAGCTCGTCCATAAATCATAGCATTTGATATAAAGAAATCAACTCTATCAAAATCTTTATCAATTTCATCAAAAAGCTCTTTATAAAGTTCAGGCTCTAAGATATTAAAAGGGTATGCTTTACATTTTACACCAAATTTTGATTCAACATCTTTACAGATTTCTTCTGCTATTTCTCCATTTGAATTGTAAGTAAATGCTACATTTACACCATTACTTGCAAATTTGTAAACACACTCTTTACCAATACCTTTTGTACCACCAGAAATTACTAAAGTTTTACCTTTCATAAAGCTATTCATTATTTAACTACCTCGTATTTTTTTAATATTTTTTCTAATTTTTCTAAAGTCTCTTTGCTTGGGCTTGTTAGTGGAAGTCTAAACTCTAAACTATCAAGTAATCCACTTAAATACATAGCTGCTTTTATTGGAATTGGGTTGCTTTCACAAAATAGAACATTGTTTAAATCATATAAATCATTATGAATTTGTAATGCTGTTTTATAATCACCACTAAACAAACTATTTACAAGTTTTGCTTTTAGGTTTGGAACTAAGTTTGAAGTTACAGAAATGATACCTTTTGCACCACTTGCTAACATTGCAAAATCTACTCCATCATCTCCTGAAAATACCATAAAATCTTCTCTTTGAGATATTATTGAAGTTGCTCTTTCTAAGCTTCCAGTTGCTTCTTTTATTCCATAAATGTTTTTTACATCGTCAAAAAGTCTAATTGCAGTTTGTGGAAGTAAATCAACACCTGTTCTTCCTGGAACATTGTAAAGCATAAAAGGAATCTCAACACTTTGTGCTATTGTTTTATAGTGTTGGTAAAGCCCCTCTTGAGTTGGTCTATTATAGTATGGTGCAATAGATAAAATTCCATCTGCTCCAATCTCTTGTGCAAATTTTGCAATATCACAGGCTTCACTTGTAGCATTTGAACCAGCACCAGCTAGAACTTTTACTCTTGTATTTTTACATGTAGCAACTGCAACTTCTATACACTCTTTATGCTCTTGATGTGATAGTGTAGCACTTTCACCTGTTGTTCCAACAGGAGAAACAGCATCTACACCATGTGCAATTTGTCTTTTGATTAGCTCTTCATATTTTACTAAATCAACTTTTCCATTTTTAAATGGGGTAATAAGTGCGGTCATTGACCCAGTTATGGTTTCCATAATATTCCTTTACTCTTGTTTTTTTAAAATTATAGTTGTAGAGTTCTCTTTTACTAAATATTTTTTAGCAACTTCAACAATATCTTCAACTTTTAGCTCTTCTAAATCTTTTTCATAGTTTAAAAGTGGTTCAATATTATCTCGTACAAGATATGTTCCAAAAATTGATGCAACATCACTTGAACTCTCTAGAGAGTAGATAAAATCAGCTTTTGTATTGATTTTAACTTTTTCTAAATCACTTTTTTCTATGTTTCCAGCCTGAATTTTTGCAATTATATCTAAAATCTCTTTTTCTATTTTTAAAGCATCAATATTTTCATTTGCAACTGCTAAAAAAGTGAAAACTCCTGGATCTTTTAACTCCATATTATATCCATATACACTATTTGCTAATCTTGTCTCATCTACAAGTTTTTTTTGTAGAATTGAAGATTTTCCACTACTTAAAAGATGAGATAAAGCACTAAGTGCTATTTGGTCTTTATGCTCAAAATTTGGAATATGATATGCCATTGCAATCATCTCAACTTGTGAGTCTTTATAGATAGTCGCTCTTTTTTCTCCATCTTGTTTTGGCTCAATTGTGTGAATTTTATTTGGTATCTCTTTACTGTTTTTAATATTTTTAAAGTGTTTTGTGGCACTTTCAAACACCTCTTCTTTACTAATATCTCCAGCAACTACAACAATTGCATTTTTTGCTTGATAGTATGTTGAGTGGAAATCTTTAATATCTTCAATTGTCCAGTTTTGAATATCATCCATAAAACCAATTGGAGTCCAGTGATATGGATGGTATGTGTAGATATTATTAAATAATCTAAACTGTAAATATCCCATTGGGTTATTATCTGTTCTCCATCTTCTTTCTTCTGCAACTACATCTCGTTCTGGTTGAAACTCTTCATCTGTTAGAGTTAGATTTTGCATAAGTTCAGAATATAACTCTAAAGATTTATCAAGGTTTTTTGAAGATGATTTTACATAATAGTATGTATAATCAAAGCTTGTGGCTGCATTATTTACTCCACCAAAACCTTTTACAATCTCATCAAACTCACCAGCTTTTAGGTTTTTTGTAGATTTGAAGTTTAGGTGTTCAAGCATATGTGCTATTCCACTTTTTCCCATAACTTCGTTTCTACTTCCTACTTTATAAAAAATATCAGTTGTAATTACATTTGTTCCATTATTCATAGGAATTGCTACTATTTCTAAACCATTATCTAGTTTTTTACTATAGTATTTTGGTAAACTATTTGCACTCATATATGTTCCTGTTAAAGTTAATAATAAAGATAATTTGAAAAATAATTTGAAAAAATTATAAAAGTTCATTTTTAATATCTGCACCAATTGCTTCACTAATTGTTGAGTATCCATCTTCAGCTAAAAGTTCAACTAAACCTTCATTTATTTTTCTTACCATTGATGGACCTTCAAAAATCATTCCGCTATATGCTTGAACTAGCGATGCACCAGCTTTTATTCTAATATAAGCCTCTTTTGCATCAGAAATTCCACCAACGCTTATTAGAATTGTTTTTCCAAAAAGCTCTTTTGCAATAGCTCTAAATAGCTCTCTTGATTTCTCTTTTAAAACTTCACCACTTAATCCACCAAAATCTTTACAATTTGGTACTAAACTATAATCAATAGTTGTATTTGTTGCAATAATTCCAGCAGCTCCACTATTAACAGCAGCTTTACAAAGTTCAATTGCTTGATTTACTTCCATATCAGGTGCAATTTTTAGTAATATTGGTTTTGAAGTCAAAGTTTGTGCCATAGTAAAAAGTTCATTTATAAACTTTTCATTTTGCAAATCTCTTAAATTTGGAGTGTTTGGACTTGATATATTTATTACTAAATAATCAGCAAACTCTTCAAATTTTTTGATTAAAGATTTATAATCACTTAAAGCAAACTCTTCAGGTGTGATTTTGTTTTTTCCAATATTTACACCAATTGGAAAAGAGTATGGTAAAACTTTTTTTAGATTTTTTAAAACCTTATGAGAACCTAGGTTGTTAAATCCCATTGCATTTTGAACAGTTTTGTATTCAGGGTATCTAAACATTCTTGGTTTTGGGTTTCCATCTTGAGGCATTGGTGTCATTGTTCCAATTTCAGTAAAACCAAATCCTAAAGCTTTCATAGATTTTATCATTGTTGCATTTTTATCAAATCCAGCAGCAAGACCAACAGGATTATCAAATTTTACACCAAAAAGCTCTTGATGAAGGCAAACTTCATCTATATAGTTTTTTTTCTCATAGTAGTTTCTAGCAATTTTACATTTTCCTACAAACTTCAATCCACACTCTGCTATATGGTGTGCAGTTTCTGGATTGAATAAAAAAAGAATTTTTTTAACATTGTTATAACTAAGCAAAATTTTACCTTTATTTTTAAAAATTTGTAGATTTTATCTAAAAATTATCAAATATTCGCTGAATTATAAAGTCTTTGATACTCTTTTGATCTTTCTAAAAGCTCTTCTTGAGTTCCAATATCGACAATTTCACCACTTTTAAATACGGCAATTTTTGTAGCATTTTTAATTGTGCTTAATCTATGTGCTATTATAAAAGTAACTCTTTCTTTGCTAACTTCATTTATAACTTCACTTATAAGTGCTTCACTTTTATTATCTAGTGCCGATGTTGCTTCATCTAAAATTAGAACTTTTGGCTCTTTATATAAAGCTCTTGCAATTGCAATTCTTTGTCTTTGTCCTCCACTTAGGTTTGTTCCAAACTCATCTAAAATAGTGTTTATTCCATCTTTCATTTTTGATACAAACTCAAAGGCATGTGCTTGTTTTAGGGCATTTATTACTTTTTCTTCATCTATTTCAAAACCATAAGCAACATTTGCTGCTATTGAGTCATTAAAAATATAAACTCTTTGAGTAACTATACTAATACTATCTCTTAGAGTTTTTAGATTTAGGTTTTTTATATTTGTATCATCAAATAAAATCTCACCATCATTTACTTCATAAAATCTTACAATTAGGTTTATAAGTGATGATTTTCCACCACCACTATCTCCAACAAGTGCAACAATTTCACCTTTTTTTGCACTTAGATTTATATTTTTTAGTGCTTGTAAATCATCATATTTTAAAGATACATTTTTAAAACTTATCTCATTTACACTATCTAAAATCTCAATCTCTCCATCTTGTATTTTTGGTTCTTTTGTGAAGATTAAATTAATTCTTTCATTTGCAGCAAGGGCATCTTGCATTTTATTATATAAACTTGAGATTCTTTTAATTGGAGTGTAAAGCATAAATAGGGCTGCTAAAAAAGATGTAAACTCACCAGTTGTTAGTTCACCATTTATTACATGGCTTCCACCAACTAAAATAACAGCACCAAAAGCAACAGCACCTAAAACCTCCATAACAGGTGAAGTTAATGCATTTGTTTTCACTGCTTTCATATTGTATTGAAAGAATTTTAGGTTTAAATTTATAAATTTACTGCTTTCAAGTTTTTCACTTGAATTTGCTTTGATTATCTCTATATTATTTACAGATTCTGTTAAACTTGAAGTTATATCAGCATTACTTTCTTGAGATTTAAAAGATAGTTTTTTCATCCTTTTTGCAAGTCTTGAAAGAGGATAAACAGCAAGTGGAAGCACAACTAAACCATAAAATGCTAATTCTGGAGATCTATATATAACCAATCCTATTAAAGCAACAATAGTTAAACTCTCTCTTATAAACTCTGCAATATAGTTTGAAACAGCACTTTGAATTCTATTTATATCATTTATAATTCTACTTACAATCTCTCCACCATGAGTTTTTTGAAAAAAATCTAAATCAAGTTTTAAAACATGAGAAAATAGTCTATCTCTTACATTTCTTGTAATATCTTGACCAATATAAGATATAAAATATGTTTGAATATATCCACCAAACCCTTTTGCAGCATATAAAATAACCACAATTATTGGCATTAAATAAAGCATTTGTTCATCTTTATTTATAAAAATATCATCTAAAAGTGGCTGAATAGCGTAGGCTGTACCAGCAGTTGCAAGTGCAACCATAGTTATTCCAATAAAGGCATAAAAAAATTGTAATATATAGTTTTTGTAGTAGGGAATATATTGTTTAAAAAAGTTTTTCATATTTTTTCCAGTTATTTTTTAATTTAAGTTTAGATTTTAGCTAATTTTTACTTGATTTTATAGAATTGCTTTTAAACATAGCTATAAATTTATCAAATCCAAAAGCTTTGATTGTAAGATAAAACAGTATAAATCCACTAAGTGTACTTGCAAATGCTAAACCAGCTGCTTCATAAGGCACAATTAAAATTAGTGAAAAAATAATATTCCAAACAAGACTGATTGCAGATATTTTTGCTGTAATTATTTGTTGTTCTTTTGCATATAACCAAAGTGAAAATATTTTTGCTAATCCAAAAGGAAGAAGTCCTATTAAATATAGAACCAAAATTAAAGATGTATTTTGTGTATCAAACAGAAGCCAAATTATAAAATCACTAAAAACAATACCAATAAATGTAGAAAAACTTAAAACCAAAAATAGAACTAAAGAAGATTTTTTCATAAGTTTTAGTGCTTGATTTTCATCTTTGTTTTTTATAGCCTTTGCAATCATTGGGAATAGGGCTATTGAAGTTGCTATTGCAAAAATTGCTAGTGGGAGTTGAAAAACTCTATTTGCATAGTATAGATATGAAATTGACCCACTTACTAAAAAAGATGCCAACCAAGTATCAATAAATGCTGAAATATGCATTGTTGAAGAACCTAAAGTTGCTGCAAAGAAGTTTTTGTAAAATCTATTTTCCTCTTTTTTCTTATGATTTCTAAATGTAAATACTTTTCCTAAATTTGCTCTTCTAATAGCTAAAATATGAACTAAAACTTGTAAAATTCCACCTGCAATTACCCCAAAAGATAGGTAAAAAGTGATTGTATATTGTTCTAATCCTTTGGCAATTATTAAACTAGCAATCATTGAAAGATTTAAAAGTGCAGTTGAATATGCTGTTGTTGCAAAATGGTGCTTATATTGTAAGAGTGCTCCCATAAAGGTAACTATAAAAATAAGTGGTAAATAGTAGAAATTTATTGCAAAAAGTGGTGCTGCTAAATCTACGGTTTCTTTACTAAATCCTATTGCAAAGGCTTTTGCAAAAAGATGTGAAAAAGCTGTAACCACTAAAGATAAAACAAGTAAAAATGCTAAAATCTGTAAAAATATAATAGATGAAAATCGTATTTTAAACTTTGATTTTGCATAAGATGGAATAAAAGCTTGTGTAAAAGCACCATCTGCAAAAATACTTCGAAAAAGATTTGGAAACTTAAATGCTATAAAAAATATATCAGAATATATATTTGCACCCAAAATTGATGCAGTCATTAAATCTCTTATAAAACCTGTAATTCTTGAAACTAAAATTCCGCTACTATTTGTAAAAACAGATTTAAACAGTTTTATTTTATTGCTCATTTTAAAACCTCAAAATCGCTATTTTTATGAATAATTATTTGCATATTTCCTCTAAAAGAGGCTAAATGGCCACTTTTTATTAAAATTGTTTCTCCATCTTTTGGAAGAATAGATTTGTCATTTGAAAATAGTTTTATAGTTTTTCCACCATTTATTTGAAGTCTTCCTTTGCTTACAAATCCTTTTAAATTTGTAATAATCTCATTTTCATAAATAAAGTCAAAAATATTAATTTTTGAAGCATCTATAAATAGCTTTTTATAGTTTTTTTCTTCATTTTTTTCTTCAAGAATTAAAAAATCATCTATCTCTTTTAAGCCATAAAAATCGATAATACTATTTATTTGAAGAGTATATTTAAATCCAAGTTTTAAATCTTTTGCATTTTTAAAAACATATATTGCTCTACTGTTTTCTTGTTTTATAATAGCTTTATTCTCATCTTTATAAATCACAATAATATCTTCTAATATAGCGGGTTTTAGTAGTTTTTCTGTTTTATACAACTCTTTGATTAAAACTATATTTTGTTTTTCTAGATTCTTTAATGGTTTTTTGTCAATATCTTTTATAGAAAAGTATGCAAATATAGGTAAATGATCTGAAAAACCTTCTCCTTTATGTATTTGAATTTCACTACTATTTTGCATTTTCCATCTTGAAATATTTCTGTTTTTATATAGATAATCTGGCTTAAAAACTTCAAAACTATTTAAAATATAAGATAGTTTTTTACCATCAAATAGTGCAGGGCTTAAAATTATATTATCAGGTGTATTATTTTGATCTCTAAATTTTGTAGAAAATCTTTCATTTGTAGGAGTTTCTAACCAAAGATTATAGTGAACTTTTTGTTTGTAAGATAAAATATCATCAATTGTTATGAATTTATCATCGATTGTAGTTTTTAGAAGATTATTTATTCCTGTAA
>CANRCH010000077.1 GCA_947629065.1 uncultured Aliarcobacter sp. | reverse complement strand
ATTTTTTTAGATGTTTTGAAAAAGTAGGTTTATCCTACTTTTTCTTCATTATTTTGAGTTTCTATATCTTTTTCTCTACTTAGTTTTGAGATTAAAACATAAAATAATGGAATAAATACAATAGCTATAAATGTAGCTGTTAGCATTCCTCCAATAACTCCTGTTCCAATAGAGTGTTTACTAGCAGCTCCAGCTCCACTACTAATTGCAAGTGGCATAACTCCAACTGTAAATGCTAGTGAAGTCATAATAATTGGTCTTAATCTTACTTTCGCAGCTTCAATTGCCGAATCTATAAGATTATAACCCTCTTTTCTTTTTTGAAGGGCAAACTCAACAATTAAGATGGCATTTTTAGCAGCAAGTCCTGCAAGGACAAGAAGTCCAATTTGGAAGTAAATATTATTATCTAATCCTCTTAAGTTTGTAGCTAATATTGCTCCAAATATTGCAAATGGAACAGCTAAAACAACAGCAATTGGAAGCAACCATCTTCCATAAAGAGCTGCTAGAATTAAGAATAAGAATACAATTCCTGCAATAAACGCTTGTGCTGAACTTCCACCTATTTGTTTCTCTTGATATGCAGTTCCAACCCATGAAATTGTATAACCTTCAGGTAAAACTTCCTGTGCAACCTCTTCAATAGCTTTTAATGCATCTCCTGAACTATACCCTGGTTTTGGCTGACCTGAAACTTTTGCAGCTTGGAAAAGATTAAATCTTTCAACAATATCAGCTCCAACAACTTGTTTTGCAGTAACAAAAGCATTTAGTGGGAATAATTCACCATTGCTTGATCTTACAAAAACATTTTGCATATCATTTATATTACTTCTATACTCATCAATTGCTTGTAGGTTTACTTTATAAGTTCTTCCATAAAGTGAGAAGTCGTTTACATAGTAGCTTCCAAAAGTTGCGTTTATTGTGCTATAAATATCATTTATACTTACATTTTTTGATTTTGCTTTTTCTATATCAACTTCCATTTTAAACTGAGGAATATTTGCAGCTAATGAAGTTCTAACACCCATTAATTCAGGTCTTTCATTTGCCTTTGCAATTACAGCATTTACAGCATCTCCAAGTTCAGCAACAGTTCTTCCTTGTCTATCTTGAACATACATCTCAAATCCACCTGTAACACTCATTCCCATAATTGGAGGTGGAACAACAGCAAATGAGAATCCTTCACTTGTAGTCATTAGTTGTCCACTAAATTTAGTTAAAAGATTCATAGCATCTTGCTCTGGATTTGGTCTTAAACTCCAATCTTTTAATTTAATAATAGTTGCAACTGCGTGTGTTCTTTGAGTTGATGTTGTAAAGTCAAATCCTGAAAGTGTAATAATATTTGCAACATTATCATCACTTGAAATAATTTTGTTTATCTCTTCACTTAACTCTAAAGTTCTTGATAATGAAGATCCAGGAGGGTTAAATCCAAAAACAAATATTGTTCCTTGATCTTCATCTGGAATTAAACCTGTTTTCATAGATTTAAACATATCCCAAGATACAAATAAAAGCCCACCAAATAGTAAAAGTGAAATTAGCGAAAATCTAATTGTTTTTTTAACAATATATGAATAACCTTTTGTTGCTTTCTCAAATGATCTATTAAACCAACCAAAGAAACCTTTTGGTTCATGCTTTTTATTTTTTAGGATTTTTACACAAAGGGCAGGTGTTAATGTAATTGCTGTAAATCCAGAAATAACAACAGAAATACCAATAGTAATAGCAAATTGTCTATACATCTCTCCACTTAATCCACCCATAAATGCAACAGGTACAAAAACAGCACAAAGAACTAAAATAATAGCAATTAAAGCACCTGTTACCTCTTTCATTGCAATAAATGCAGCTTCTCTTGGAGTCTTTCCTTCATCCATATGACGCTCAACATTTTCAATAACAATAATAGCATCATCAACAACAATTCCAATTGCAAGAACAAGCCCAAATAGTGTAAGAAGATTTATACTAAATCCTAATACATACATTCCAGCAAATGCTCCAATAATTGAAACGGGAACAGCAACTAGTGGAATAATAGTAGCTCTCCAGCTTTGTAGGAATAAGAAAATAATTAAAATAACTAGAATAAGGGCTTCAATAAAAGTTTTTACAACTTCTGTAATTGATGCTGAAATAAAATCTGTACTATCATAAGGAATAATATATTTCATATCATCAGGGAAGTTTTTACTAGCATCTTCTAAAGCTCTTTTTACAGCATTTGCAGTGTCAAGTGCATTTGCACCACTTTGTAAAAATATCCCAATTGGAATTGATGGTGCATTATTAAGTTGAGTTTGTACACTATAATCACTAGCTCCAAGCTCAACTGATGCTACATCTTTTAGTTTTAAGCTACTTCCATCTTCATTTGCTTTTATAACAATATTTGAAAAATCTGATGGATTACTAAATCTATCAGGAGTTTGAATAGTATATGTGTACATCTGCTTATTTGCAATTGGCTCAGCTGCAATTTTACCAGCTGCGTATTGGTTGTTTTGTTCTTTTATTGCATTTATTACATCAGTTGTTGCTAGATTGAATTTAGATAATTTTAATGGATCTAACCAGATTCTAATAGAGTAATCTTTAGCTCCAAAAATCATAGCATCTCCAACTCCTTCAACCCTTTTTAGAGTCTCAACTAAGTTTAGAAGTGCATAGTTTGATAAATAAACTGAATCATGAGTTCCATTTGGTGAGTTTAGCATAGCAAAAAGTAAAATACTAGGACTTCGTTCACCTACAACAACTCCCATTCTTTGTACCTGTTCAGGCATAGAAGCAAGTGCAGCTTGAACTCTATTATTTACATCAATTTTTGCTTGATCTGGATCTGTTCCTGTTTCAAAGAAAACATTAATACTAAGTCTTCCACTATCTTCAGCAATTGAATTCATATAAAGCATATGTTTTGCACCATTTATCTTCTCTTCAAGTGGAGCTGCAACTGTTTTTGAAATAGTATCAGCACTAGCACCTGGATAAGAAGTACTTACAATAATCTGTGGTGGTAGAACTCTTGGATATTGTTCAATTGGTAAATTGAACATAGAAATAAGTCCTACTAAAAAGATCATAATACTTAAAACACCAGCAAAAACTGGGTTTCTAATAAAAAATGCGGAAATCATACTATTTCTCTTTGTTTATAACTTGTACTTTTGTACCAGGTCTTAATTTTGCAAGATTGCTTATTACAATCTCATCATTTACATTTAAACCACTTGTAACTACTCTTCCAGCTTCAACTAAATCACCTGTTTGTACAGGTCTTGGATTTGCAATACCTTGTTCATCAATTACAAAAACAATAGTTGCTTGTGCTGTTTTTATAACAGCATTTTCAGGAACAATAAAAACATCGCCTAAAGATAGGTTAGAAACTTCAAGTTTTGTGAAAGTTCCAGCTATTAATTCAGCATTGTTATTGTCAAATTTTACTCTTACTAAAAGAGAATCTGTATTTGAATCAATTACAGGAGAGATGAAATCTATTTTTGCATCTTCATAAGTTTTTCCATTTGCGTGAAGTGATATTTTTGCAGTTTTAGCTCTAATTTGACCTAAATATGTGTTTATATCATCTTTTGGAAGTGAAAACTCTGCATTTATTGGGTTAGTGTTTGTAATTGTTAAAAGATGTGAATTATTTGCACTTGTTCCAACTAAATTTCCAATATCTTGTTGTTTAATTCCTGTAATTCCATCTATTGGTGCAAGAACTTTTGTATATTTTAGATTTATACTTGATTCATCAAGTGCTGCTTTACTACTTTCGTATAAATATGTGTAGTTATCAAAGTCTTGAGGGCTAATTGCTTTTGAAGCAATTAGAGTTTTTGCTCTTTCAAAATCTTTTTTTGCTTTTATATAGTTTGATTTTTTAATATTTAAATTTGCTTGATAAACATCTGGTTCAATCGTATATAAAAGAGTTCCTTTTTTTACAAATTCACCTTCAGTGAAATATTTTTTCTCTAATGTTCCAGCAACTCTAGCCATAACTTCAACTTCTTCTGAAGCTTTTAAAATTGTTGGGTAAGTTTTGCTTGTAGTATTTGTCTCTTTTGTTACAACGAAACTTTTAACTGGTAATGGTGGCATCTCATTTGCTAAGGCACTAGTTGAAAAAAGTGCTAAAGATAGTGCCATAATTGATTTTTTTATCATTTGATATACTCCTGTATTTTTTCACCACTATGGTAAATAATATTTGCTTTTTTAATTTCTAAATCATTTAATGAAGACTCATATTGACTTGCTGCATCAAATTTTTCACTTAAACTCTCTAAATATGCAACATTTTCAATTAAACCATTTTCAAATTTTGATTTAATTACTTCATAAGCACTATTTGCAGCATTTAAAGTTGATAAACTTGATTTTATTTTTGCATTTGCTATATTGTAAGCTTTTAAAGCTAGTTCTAAATCAATATCAGCTTTGTTTTTTTCATACTCAAAGTTTGAAACGCTTGATAGATACTCTTTTTGTTTAGATTCAAATTTATGTTTTGTCTCTCCAAAAGATAAAAGATTCCATTTTAGATTTGCACTTGCAACATTTTGATGATAGAAACTATTTGCTTTATTTGCACTATTTTTATATTCACTATCATAATATGAAAATGTATTATCTAAAGTAATTGTTGGTTTGTATCCGCTTTTTTCAGCATTTGCAAGACTTCTTTTAGAGTTTATATTCTCTTGTAAAGCTTGAATATCAAATCTTAAGTTTTTGTCTAGATTTGCTATTTCTGAAATTTTTGAACCTTTTGTGATATTTACATCATTTCCTGTTAAATATTTTAGATTGTGTAAAATTGTAGTAATATCTAACTCAATTTCTTGAAGTAATACATTTGCATTTTCAACTCTTGAAATTATTTTTTGAACTTCATCTTCTGTTGTAGTTCCAGCCTCAAAAAATCTGTTTAATCTTTTATATTGTGCTTCAAGTTGCTCAATTTCTTGCTCTTTTGCATCTTTTTGTGAAAGAAGTGAAAGATATTTAAAATAGTATTCAACTACAGTTAAAGATAGATCGTTTTTTAGTGCTTCAAGGCTTTTTTCATCACTTTTAATATTTGATTTTAAAGAGTCATAAACATCCTCTTTTTTTCCACCATCATATAAAAGATAGTTAAGACTTGCATAAGCATTAGCTGCTTGTTGTGCAACACCTGTTCGCTCTTTTTCAGTATATGAATAACCAGCACCAACATCAAGTTTTGGCATATATCCACTTTTTACACTCTCATAATTCTCTTTTTGTGCTTCAATACCAAGTTTTGAAGCATCAACTAGTTTGTTTTGTATCGTTAAATTAACTAGTTCTTCTAAATTTTGACCATATAAAAAAAGTGGAACTAGAAAAGAAAAATATATTTTTTTCAAAAATGCTCCTTTTATTTGTTATTTTTTTAAAATAGAAAACGATTTTATCTATATTTAACTTAAATATGTCTTGCTAGAAAGATAGTTTTCAGAAAATATTTGCTAGAATTTCAAAATGAACAAAAAACATATAGATGAATTTTACAAAAGAATTGAAAATGATTGCCAGTATGGAATATTTACTCTTTCATTACCACTGTTACTATTAAACAAACATTTATATAGTGTATCTGAGAATTTTTATAAGACAAAATATGATTTGATACATTCAGATATAGATGTATTAGCAGCACTATATTTTACAAATGATAATCACTCATTAACTCCAACAGAGCTTTATGATGCTACAGTATTTTCAAGTGGTGGAATGACAAAAGTTTTGAAAAAACTAGAAAAAAGAGAGTTGATTTTTAGAGAAGCTTCAAAAGAGGATAAAAGAAAATTTATAATAAAACTCACAAAAAATGGTGAAGATTTAATAAATGAGTGTATGAATTTAATTAAAGGTTGTTTAGAAGAGTTTTTCTCTCCTTTAAGCAAAAAAGAGCAAAAAGAGATGAAAACTATGTTTTCAAAACTTTTATACTCTGTGACTCAAAGCTCTATTTCTAGTAAAATAGGGCAGTGATCACTTCCTTCAATATCTGCTAAAATTTGTGCATCTTTTACACAATCTTTTAAATCTTCACTTACAAAAAAGTAATCAATTCTCCAGCCAACATTATTCGCTCTTGCATTTGCTCTATAGCTCCACCACGAATAGCTATCTAATTTATTTCCATTTACCAATCTAAAAGTATCTATAAAACCACTATTTATAAACTTACTTACCCAATCTCTTTCAATTTGTAAAAATCCACTTGTATTTTCATTTGCTTTTGGTCTTGCAAGATCAATTTCAGTGTGTGCTGTATTTACATCTCCACAAACAATTAGTGAAAATCCATCTTTTTTTAAAGTTTCGCAATAATCTAAAAATCTATCATAAAATCCCATTTTATAATCAAGTCTTTCATCACTACTTTGTCCATTTGGGAAATAGATATTAAAAAATGCTACTTTCTTATCATTTAAAGTAAAATGAATCTCATTTATTCTTCCTTCATCCAAAATATCAACTGTTTGACATATAGAGTTAAAAGTAGGGTTTATTTGACTAAAAAGTGCAGTTCCACTTCTTCCTTTTATAGCTGATTCACTAGCCATAAAAAATGGATACTCTTTAGAAAATATTGTTTTTGGAATTTGATTTATTTGAGATTTTGTCTCTTGAATTCCTAAAATATCAATATTTGCTTCATCAACCCATTTTAAAGCTTCTTTTTTATCAACAGCTCTAATTCCATTTACATTCCACGATACAAATTTATAAATTTTTTTCAATTTTATTTATCCTTATTCTCTATATTTTTAATCTCTTTATCTTCATTTTTTATTAATTCATCTGGTTTTTTAGGAACAATTGGAGCAATTGGAGCAATAACTTTGAAGTTTGTATTTCCTAAAGAGTTTGAACTATCTATTAATTTACTTCCATTTTTTCCATGCATATCTATTTTTCCACTATTTTCATCTTTGAAATTATAGTTTGCAAATAAAAAATTACTTAAAAAAAGAGTAACGATTAGTAATATTCTCATAGTTTTTCCTTTTTAATAAAGAAATATTGTATCAATATTTCTTTTATAAAGCCATTATTCGCTATTTTTAAAATTTTAAAAGGAAAAAAATATGATAGAACTCTCTTTAGCATTAATTACATTTTTTACATCAGTTGTTGCTGCTGTTGTTGGAATTGGTGGAGGAATGATGTTAATTGCAATTTTGCCATCTTTTTTACCAACAAATGCACTAATTCCAGTTCATGGATTAACACAAGTTTCAAGTAATCTAAGTCGTGCATATTTTGGAAGAAAAGATATAGAATATAGTGTTGTTCCAAAGTTTTTGCTAGGTTCATTTATAGGAATTGCTTTTTTTGCTGGGATATTATCTTTAATCTCTTTAGAGTATGTGCCACTATTTATTGGAGTTTATATTTTACTATCTTTATGGAGTGAAAAATTTAATGAAAAGATAAAAAGATATGAAAACTACTATATAGCAGGTTTTTTTCAAACAGGACTTTCTATGGTTGTGGGAGCAACTGGACCACTTACTATGACACTTTTATTAAAAGATTTTAAAGATAAAGATATAGTTGTAGCAACTGGTGCACTTTTAATGAGTTTAACTCACTTCTTGAAAGTTTTAGTATTTATATATTTTGGGTTTGTATTTTTTGATTATATTACTATTATTTTTGCCATGATTTTTGGAGCAGTTTTGGGAAGCTTTGTAGGAACAAAAGCAAGAAATTTAATTGATGGTAAAAAGTTTACAATTATCTTAAAAGTTCTTCTTTCAGTTTTAGCAATAAAATTAATAATTACAGTAGCTTATCAGGTGTTATAAACTTAAGAGTAATAAGCTAAAAATAGAAGTAAAATAGGGGCTGAAATTAGTGTTTGTACTGTAATAATTGCACTCATTAATTTTGTATCACCTCCTAGTTGTCTTGCTAGAATAAATGCACTTGTAGCTGTTGGCATAAGTGCAAATAGCATTAAAATAGAAGCTGTTTGCTTATCTATATCAAAAATTAGTATAAAAATATAAGTAAATAGTGGAAAAATCAAGAATTTTGCAAAACTACTTACAAAAATATCTTTAAGCATTTGTTTGAAATTTTCTAAAACCAAAGCATTTCCTATAGATAAAAGCCCTAAAGCTAAAGCAGTTGAAGATAGAATTTTTAAACTATTATCAACTACAAGTGGAATTGGAATTTTTAAATAATTTATAGAAA